>NZ_QTPW01000053.1:0-30852 GCF_003857965.1 Burkholderia sp. Bp9031 | reverse complement strand
CCTGATCCTGAACGGCCGCATGCCGCGCTCGTTGCGCTATTGCTATGGCCGCGTGATGTCGAGTCTCAACCTGCTCGCGAAGGATTACGGCGTGACACACCCGTGTCACGACACGGCCACGAAGATCCTGCAAATGCTGTCCGACACGACGGTCGAGCGGATCTTCAAGAGCGGCCTGCACGAGTTCCTGACCGACTTCATCGGCCGCAACAACAGCCTCGGGGTCGATATCGCCCAGGCTTACAACTTCGACTGAGAGACTTTCCATGCGACTCGCCATCCGACACATTTCGCGTTATCGGTTCGACGATCAAGCCACCCATGCGCTGCAACGGCTGCGGCTGCGCCCGCAGTCGGGGCCCGGGCAGACCGTGCGCGCGTGGCAGGTCACGATCGACGGCGTCGAGCCGACGCTGTCCTATGCGGACGGGCTCGGCAACCGGATCGACCTCGTGCGCCACGACCGCGGCGCGAAGAACGAGATCGTCGTGGTCGCGGCCGGCGTCGTCGAGACGCAGGACCGCGCAGGCATTCTCGGCAACCCCGAGGGCTATGCGCCGCCGTGGATCTTCGAGCGCGAGACCGCGCTCACGAAGGCCGGCGACACCGTGCTCGAAATCACGCAGGCGCTGCCGATCGAGCCGCACAGCCTCGACGCGCTGCACTGGCTGATGACGGAAGTGCACGGCCGCATCGCGTATGCGCCGAGCCTGGCCGACGCGCCGGTGGATGCAGAAACCGCGCTGCAAAGCGGCGAGGGCACGAGCCGCGACCATGCGCATGCGTTCATCGCGGCCGCGCGTGCGCTGAAGGTGCCCGCGCGCTACATCTCGGGCTACGTGCTCGCCGACAGCGCGATGCAGCGCATCGCCGACGCGAAGCAGAGCGCGGCCGGCGACGAGGAAGAGGAAGCGCTCGCGCTGCAGAGCGGCGACGGCATGCAGCAGGCGCTCGGCGCATCGCACGCCGCGCAGTCGCAGGGCTTGCCGCAGGCGGCGCTCGGCGCGCAGCCGCAGGCCGCCACGCTGATGCAGCAGCCGGCCGGCCACGCATGGGCCGAGGCCTATGTCGAAGGGCTCGGCTGGGTCGGCTTCGATCCGTTCATGAACCGCTGCCCGGACGAGCGCTACGTGCGCATCGCTGTCGGCCTCGACTATCGCGACGCGCAGCCCGTGACGGGGCTCGGCGCGAGCACCGTCGGCGTCGAGATCAGCGTCGTGCAGTCGCCGGAACTCGTCTGACGCACCCCTTCGCCTAACCCGCCGTGCCGTGCCGCCGCAACGACGGCGACGCGGCGCGTGCGGCCGGCTCAACCCGAACCGAGCGGCTCTCCCATGCCCATTCACGTCGCGCTGCATCACACCACCCGCTACCGCTACGACCGGCCCGTCAACCTCGGGCCGCAGATCGTGCGGCTGCGGCCCGCGCCGCACTGCCGGACGCCGATTGTCTCGTATTCGATGACGGTCGAGCCCGCGCAGCACTTCATCAACTGGCAGCAGGACCCGTTCTCGAACTATCTCGCGCGACTCGTGTTTCCGGAGCGCACCGAACACTTCGAGGTCACGATCGATCTCGTCGCCGAGATGTCGGTATACAACCCGTTCGACTTCTTTCTCGAAGCGAGCGCGGAGCAATACCCGTTCAGCTATGACGATGCGCAGAAGACCGAACTCGCGCCGTATCTCGCATGCGATCCGCAGACGACCGCCGCGCCGCTGTTCCGCGCGTATCTCGACAGCGTCGACCTCACGCCGGCCGGCACCGTGAACTTCCTCGTCGCGCTGAACCAGCAGTTGCAGCGCGATATCGGCTATCTCGTGCGGATGGAGCCGGGCGTGCAGACGCCCGAGCAGACGCTCGAGCTTGCGTCCGGGTCGTGCCGCGACAGCGCGTGGCTGCTCGTGCAGCTGTGCCGGCATCTCGGCATCGCCGCGCGCTTCGTGTCCGGCTACCTGATCCAGCTCACGCCCGACGTGAAGGCGCTCGACGGCCCGAGCGGCACGTCGGTCGACTTCACCGACCTGCACGCGTGGTGCGAAGTCTATCTGCCGGGCGCGGGCTGGATCGGCTTCGATCCGACCTCGGGCCTGCTCGCCGGCGAAGGGCATATCCCGCTCGCGTGCACGCCGCAGCCCACCAGCGCCGCGCCGGTCGAAGGGCTGATCGACGAATGCGAAGTCGCGTTCGAGCACGAGATGGCGGTGACGCGCGTGTATGAGTCGCCGCGCGTGACGAAGCCGTATACGGAGTCGCAATGGGATGCCGTGCGCACGCTCGGCGCACAGGTCGACGGCGCGCTGACGGGCGGCGACGTGCGGCTGACGCAAGGCGGCGAGCCGACCTTCGTGTCGATCGACGATCGCGACGGCGCCGAATGGAACACCGATGCACTCGGCCCGACCAAGCGCGGCTACGCGACCGAACTCGTGCAGCGGCTGCGCGCCGAATACGGCGAAGGCGGCTTCCTGCATTTCGGGCAGGGCAAGTGGTATCCGGGCGAGCAGTTGCCGCGCTGGGCGCTGTCGATCTGCTGGCGCGCGGACGGCCAGCCCGTATGGCACGATCCGTCGCTGTTCGCCGACGAGCGCGAGCCGTCCGAGCATACGACCGACGACGCGAAGCGCTTCATCGATGCGCTGGCCGCGCGCCTCGGCCTGACCGACGAATTCGTGCGGCCCGGCTACGAGGACGTCTGGTACTACCTGTGGCGCGAGCGCCGGCTGCCCGTCAACGTCGATCCGTTCGACTCGCGCCTCGACGACGAGCTCGAACGCGCGCGGCTGCGCAAGGTGTTCGACCAGCGGCTCGACAGCGTGGTCGGCTACGTGCTGCCGATCAAGCGCACGGACGATGTGCCGGGGCTCGACGGCCCGCGCTGGCAGACGGGCCCGTGGTTCTTCCGCGACGAGCGGATGTACCTCATGCCCGGCGATTCGCCGATGGGCTATCGGCTGCCGCTCGATTCGCTGCCGTGGGTGACCGGCGCCGACTATCCGTACCTGGTCGAGCGCGATCCGTTCGCGCCGCGCACCGCGCTGCCGGATGCCGCCGCGTTCCGTGCGCATTACGCGGGCACGGCCGACGCGCCGCGTTATCTGGCCGGCGTGCATCGCGAAGCGTCGGCGCAAGCCGTCATGCAGTGGCGCAGCGACGGCACGGCGGCGGGCGAACAGCACGCGCACGCCGTGCCGGACCTGAAGCGCCGCCCCGAGCGCTTTGAATCGGCCGCGTGGATCACGCGCACCGCGCTGTGCGTCGAAGTGCGCAACGGCGTCCTGTACCTGTTCACGCCGCCGCTGGCCGAGCTCGAGGATTATCTCGACCTGCTCGCCGCGATCGAGCTGACCGCGCAGGCGCTCGGCGTGAAGCTCGTGCTCGAAGGCTATCCGCCGCCGCGCGACGCGCGGCTCAAGCTGCTGCAGGTCACGCCCGATCCTGGCGTGATCGAGGTGAACATCCATCCGGCCCGGAGCTTCGACGAACTCGTCGACCAGACGGAATTCCTGTACGACGCCGCGTGGCAGTCGCGTCTGTCGAGCGAGAAGTTCATGGTCGACGGCCGGCACGTCGGCACGGGCGGTGGCAACCACTTCGTGCTCGGCGGCGCGACGCCGGCCGACAGCCCGTTCCTGCGCCGCCCGGACCTGCTCGCGAGCCTGGTCGCTTACTGGCACAACCACCCGTCGCTGTCGTACCTGTTCTCCGGGCTGTTCATCGGGCCGACGAGCCAGGCGCCGCGCGTCGACGAGGCGCGCAACGACCAACTCTACGAGCTCGACATCGCGTTCGCGGAAATCCAGCGCAACAAGCTGCTGTTCGGGCAGGACATGCCGCCATGGCTCGTCGACCGCGTGCTGCGCAACCTGCTGATCGACGTGACCGGCAACACGCACCGCAGCGAGTTCTGCATCGACAAGCTGTATTCGCCCGACTCGTCGACCGGCCGGCTCGGCCTGCTCGAACTGCGCGCGTTCGAGATGCCGCCGCATGCGCGGATGAGCATCGTGCAGCAACTGCTGCTGCGTGCGCTGGTCGCCCGCTTCTGGGCCGCCCCGTACACGACGCCGCTCACGCGCTGGGGCACCGCGCTGCATGATCGCTTCATGCTGCCCGCGTTCCTGAAGATGGATTTCGACGACGTGCTGGCCGAGCTGCGCGACGCCGGGTTCGGGTTCGATCCGGCCTGGTTCGCGCCGCACTTCGAGTTCCGCTTCCCGCTGTTTGGCCAGATCGCGGTGAACGGGATGCAGCTGTCGCTGCGCGGCGCGCTGGAGCCGTGGCACGTGATGGGCGAGGAGGGCGCGCCCGGCGGCACGGTGCGCTATGTCGATTCGTCGGTCGAACGGCTCGAAGTGCGCGTGACCGGTCTGAACGACAACCGGCACGTCGTGACCGTCAACGGTCGCGCGCTGCCGCTGCAGCCGACCGGCACAGTCGGCGAATACGTCGCGGGCGTGCGCTACAAGGCGTGGGCGCCGCCGTCGGCGCTGCATCCGACCATCGGCGTGCATGCGCCGCTCACGTTCGACATCGTCGATACGTGGCTGCAGCGCTCGCTCGGCGGCTGTCGCTATCACGTCGCGCATCCGGGCGGGCGCAACTATGCGACGTTCCCCGTCAATGCGTACGAGGCCGAGAGCCGCCGGCTCGCGCGCTTCGTCGCGATGGGGCACACGCCGGGGCGGATGACGGTATCGGCCGCCGCACCGAGCCGTGAATTCCCGTTCACGCTCGACCTGCGACGGCCCTGATCGTCGGATGAAAGGACGGACGACGATGTGCGGTTCGCGACCTCCCGGCGCGCCCGCCGGAGTGCTAGGATGCGGGCAGACCGCGGCCGCCCGCCGCGTCTGCCATGCCCGGCCGCCGGTGCGGCGGCGCGCGGGCGTGGCTGCCCTTTGACGACGGAACGATACCGACCGTGCCGCCCATTCACCCCGACGATCTCGCCGACGCCGACGCGATGCCCACGCTCTTCGATACCGGCGCGCAGCCGGACGCCGCGGAACTGGCCGCCGCGCTCGCGGCGCCGTCCGCGGCAGGCCGCTACGACGAACTGCGCGGCAGCGCCGCCGGCCTCACGGCGCCGCTGCTCGCGCCCGCCTGGCGCAGCTTCTTCACGTCGATCGGCAGCGACGGCGTGGCCGACCTCGACCGCCGCGCCGACGCGCTGCAGCGGCGCATGCGCGAGAACGGCCTGTTCTACCAGCTCCACGAGCAACGCGCGGGCGACGGCGCGGCCGGCCCGTGGTCGCTCGACCTGCTGCCGCTGATCGTCACGCCCGAGGACTGGGTCGCGATCGAGCGCGGCGTGCTGCAGCGCGTGCGGCTGCTCAATGCGACGCTGGCCGACCTGTACGGGCCGCAGACGATCCTCGAGCGCGGGCTGCTGCCGCCCGCGCTCGTCACCGGCCACCCGGGCTACCTGCGTGCGATGCGCGGCGCACGCGTGCCGGGCGATACGTGGCTGCACGTCGTCGCGTTCGATCTCGCGCGCGGCCCCGACGGGCAATGGCGGATCGTCGCGCAGCACATGCAGGGCGCGGCCGGCCTCGGCTATCTGCTCGAGAACCGGCTGATCGTGTCGCGGCTCTTTCCGCGCGGCTTCCGCGGGCTGCGCGTGCAGCGGCTCGCGTCCGCGTACCGGTCGCTGCTGGAGAGCATGCAGGCGCTCAGCCCGGCCTCGAAGAATTCGCGGATCGTGCTGCTGACGCCGGGGCCGCACAGCGCGACGTACTTCGAGCATGCGTATCTCGCACGCTACCTCGGCCTCACGCTCGTCGAGGGCGGCGACCTGACCGCGCGCGACAACCGCGTATTCCTGAAGACGCTGAGCGGGCTCGAACCCGTGCACGGGATCCTGCGGCGCGTTGACGACGCGTGGCTCGATCCGCTCGAACTGCGGCCCGATTCGATGCTCGGCGTGCCGGGGTTGCTGCAGGCCGTGCGCGCGGGCAACGTGCTGCTCGCGAACGCGCCGGGTTCGAGCTTCCTCGAATCGCCGGGCGTGCTCGGCTTCATGCCGCGCCTCGCGGAAGCGCTGCTCGGCGAAACGCTGACGCTGCCGGCCGTGCATTCGTGGTGGTGCGGCGAGGCGGCCGCGTGCGCGGATGCGCTGCCGCAACTCGCGCGCAGCATCGTGAAGCCGTCGTATCCGCCCGACGTGCAGGCGGGCGGCGCGTTCGATCCGGTGATCGGCGCGCGCCTCACGCCGGCGCAGCTGGCCGAGTGGCGTGCGCGCATCCTTGCCCGGCCCGAGCATTACACGGTGCAGGCCGACTTGCCGCTGTCGCAGGCGCCGACCTGGCCGGGGCGCGACGCGCCCGATGGCAGCGGCGGCGCGCGCATCGTGCCGAAACCGCTGCTGCTGCGCGTGTTCGCGCTCGCCGACGGCGCGCAGCGCTGGCGGCTCCTGCCGGGCGGACTGTCGCGGGTCGGCACGCGCGATACGCTGTTCAATGCGCCGATGCCGCGTGGCGGCAGCACCGTCGATACGTGGGTGATGACCGAAGGCATCGTCGATTCGACGACGCTGCTGCAAACGCATCTCGGCCCCGACGATCTCGTCGAGCGCCCGCGCGCGATCGCGAGCCGCGCGGCCGAGAACCTGTTCTGGCTCGGCCGCTACACCGAGCGCGCGAACGGCCTGATGCGTCTCGCGCGTGCCGCGCTCGAGCGGCTGCGCGGCGAGGACGACGTCGACAGTCCCGCGCATCTGGAGCTGATCGACACGCTCTGTCGCGATACGGGCCTGATCGCCCCCGACGCGCCGAACGCGGTCGATGCGCCGCGTGCGTTCCAGCACACGCTCGCGACGTCGCTGACGCGCGGCGCGGACCGCACGTCCGGCATCGCCTCCTGCCTGTTCGGGATGCGCGCCGCCGCCGCCGCGATTCGCGAGCGGCTGTCGAGCGAACAATGGCGGCTGATCGACGACGCGACGCAGCTGTTCGCCGATAGCGCGAGCCATCCGGAAGCCGAGGAGCAGATCGGCAACGAGGCGCTGCAGTTGCTGGAGCGGCTGGCGCTGCTGCTCGGCGCGATCACCGGCGCGCAGACCGACAACATGACGCGCGACGACGGCTGGCGGCTGCTGTCGATCGGCAGGCAGATCGACCGGCTGGACTTCCTGTGCAGCGTGCTGAAGTTCGCGTTCGACGAGGGCGCCGTGCACCGGCAGGACGGCTTCGAACTCGTGCTGGAACTGTTCGACAGCACGATCACGTTCCGCTCGCGTTTCCAGCGCGGCTTCGACGTCGCGCCGCTGCTGTCGCTCGTGGTGCTCGACACCGACAACCCGCGCTCGCTCGGCTGGGTCGTGCAGGCGCTGCGCGGCCGGCTGACGAAGGTCGAGCGCAGCGAAGGCTATGCGCTGTCCGAACTGGCCGAGACGATTCCGGACGTGCCCACGTGGTCGCTGCACGAACTGTGCGAAACCGGCGACGACGGCCGCCACGACAAGCTGCTCGATGCGCTCGACACGACCGTGAAAGCGGTATGGGACTTGTCGAACCGGATCGGCGAGCGTTATTTCAGTCACGTACGCGAGGCGGGCAGGACGCTATGGTGACGACGAAACATGCGGCGAAGACGTCGCCCACGCCGGGTTCCGGCAGCGCGAAGGAGGCAGCGGCGGCTACGCCTGCAACCCCTGCAACCCCGACCGCGTCGACTGTTGCCGCGCCCGGCCGCCTGCTGCGGGTGACGCACGATACCGAATACCGCTACGCGGCACGCGTCGAATCCGCGCAGCACCAGGCGCGGCTGCAGCCGCTCGCGACGCCGCGCCAGCAGGTGTTGTCGTTCGCACTCGACATCGAGCCTGCACCGGAAGCGGTCGGCACCGAGATCGACGCGTTCGGCAACGCACGCGCATCGTTCGCGCTGAACCAGCCTCACGATGCGCTGCTCGTGCGCAGCCGCAGCACGGTGCGCGTGAGCCCGCCCGTATGGTCGCAGGGCGCGCGCGGTGCGCCGCCGCCCGCGATCGCGAATCCCGACGCCGAACACGCAACGGCGTGGGAAGCCGTACGCGAGCGCTTGCGGTTTCGCGCGGGGCAGCCGTACGACGCGGCGAGCGAGTTCGTGTTCGCATCGCCGCATGTGGCGTGCGATCCCGAACTGGCCGCGTATGCGGCCGCGAGCTTCACGCCGCGGCGGCCGCTCGTGCAGGCCGCGTGGGACTTGATGCGGCGAGTCCACGCCGATTTCGCGTATACGCCGAACAGCACCGACATCACGACGTCCGCGCTCGATGCATTGCGATTGCGCAAGGGCGTCTGCCAGGATTTCGCGCACGTGATGATCGGCGCGCTGCGCTCGCTCGGGCTCGCCGCGCGCTACGTGAGCGGCTATCTGCTGACGCAGCCGCCGCCCGGGCAGCCGCGGCTGATCGGCGCGGATGCGTCGCATGCGTGGGTCGACGTGTACGACCCGGCATGGCCCGAGGACGACGGCTGGCTGCAGCTCGATCCGACCAACGACCGTGCGCCGGGCGACGATTACGTGATGCTGTCGATCGGCCGCGACTATGCGGACGTGACGCCGCTGCGCGGCGTGATTCGCGGCGGCGGCGCGGATCAGGAGCTGAAGGTCGGCGTGACGGTCGAGCCGCTCGACGATGCGTCGTGATACGGCGTGATCGGCCTCAAGCGCCGCATGCCGGCCGTTTAAGTCTTCGTTAATACTGCCCGCCTAGCATGGTGATGCCGGCGAACGGACCGGACCGCGGTCCGGCGGCGGCACGCGCGGGTGCGTCGACGTCATGGCGCCGCGCCGTCGCGCGCAGCCATACCCATGCAACGGCGGCAAACATGATCAAGACCTTCGACTACAGGCTCGGCAACGAGACGATCGCGCTTTGCGCGAGCTTCGGCGCAGGCCCGGCGTTTCGCCGTGTGCTCGTGAGCCGTGCGGATTCGATGGAGACGCTCGTGGTGCTCGACGCGCGCGGCCTGTCGGGCCTGCTGAAGGTGGCCACCGAGGAGCCGGAAGGGTTGCTCGACGATGCGATCCGCAAGGTCGGGGACGAACAGCTCGTCGAGCGGGCGATCAGCGGCCGGACGATCGTCGAAGCCGCGCTTTGAGCTTGCGGCGCGTGCAGGCCGGCATGGCCGGCTGCAGCGCGCCGCGTCATATTGTGTCGCGCGGTGCCGCCTACGCGGCGAACCGGTCGGTCGCCGCAAGCAGCGCCTTCAGGATGCCCGGTTCGTTGTACGCGTGCCCGGCGTCCGGCACGATCTCGAACGTCGCGTCCGGCCAGGCTTTCGCGAGATCCCACGCGGTGCGTGCGGGCGTCGCGACGTCGTAGCGGCCCTGCACGATCACGCCCGGAATGCCGGCGAGGCGATGCGCGTCGCGCAGCAACTGGCCTTCGTTGACGAACCCGCGATTCACGAAGTAGTGGTTTTCGATCCGCGCGAACGCGAGCGCGTAGTGGCCGTCCGCGAAGTGCGCGGCCAGCGCCGGATCGGGCAGCAGCGTGATCGTGCGGCCTTCCCAGATGCTCCACGCACGCGCGGCTTCGAGCTTCGCGGCTTCGTCGTCGCCCGTCAGCCGGCGATGGTACGCGGCCATCAGGTCGTCGCGCTCCGCTTCCGGAATCGGTGCGAGAAATGCTTCCCACAGGTCGGGAAACAGCCACGATGCGCCTTCCTGGTAGTACCACAGCAATTCCGCGCGACGCATCGTGAAGATGCCGCGCACGACGAGCGCGCTCACGCGTTGCGGATGCGTTTCCGCGTACGCGAGGGCGAGCGCGCTGCCCCACGAGCCGCCGAACACGAGCCACTGTTCCGCGCCCACCATCTCGCGCAGCCGTTCGATGTCGGCCACCAGGTCCCAGGTCGTGTTGTTGTCGAGGCTTGCATGCGGCGTCGAGCGCCCGCAGCCGCGCTGATCGAACAGCAGGATGTCGTAACGCTCGGGATCGAACAGGCGGCGATGGTCGGGGCTGCAACCCGCGCCCGGACCGCCGTGCAGGAACACCGCGGGCTTGCCGGACGGGGTGCCGCAGCGCTCCCAGTAGATGCGGTGGCCGTCGCCGGTGTCGAGGTGGCCGTGGGCGTAGGGTTCGATCGGTGGGTACACAGGCTGGCTCCGGGTGAGGGTCGACGGGAGGGCGGACGAGGCACGGGCCAGGATGCGGACGGCGGCGCCGGGATCGCGGATAGTGCGGCGCCGCAAGATTCGTTGTGCCTGCATCGGGCCGGCCGCTGCCGGACAAGGCTTGTCATTATGCCCATTCATCCGGGCCGCTGCGCGCCGGCCGGCGCCCGGGCGCGCGGCGCGGCGTGCCGGCCGGCATGCGCACCGGATTTTTTAGACAATTTCATTCCGATATTTTTCAGACAAAATCCCGGCGGCAGATCGGCGCTGCGGATGAGGGCGTCGGTCTGCCATCCCTTCACCGTGCCAACGGAAACCAGCCGATGAACCATCGCGTCAAGCAGCTGACCGGGTTGCGCGCCGTCGCGGTCACGATGGTCGTCGTCGGCCATGCGGAGCACGTGCTGCCGGGCGGCTACACCGGCTGGTTCGCGCCGCTGCGGCTGATCGCCGACGGCCGGCTCGGCGTGCTGATCTTCTTCGTCCTCAGCGGGTTCCTGATCACCAACGTGCTGCGCGCGGAGTTCGCACGCACCGGCGGGATCGCGCTGACCTCGTTCTACGTGCGCCGCGCGCTGCGGATCTGGCCGGCCTGCTACGTGTATCTCGCGACCGTCGGCGTCCTTGCCGTCGCCGGCTGGCTCGACGTCGATCGGCGCCAGTGGCTGTATGCGGCGCTGCATCTATGGAATTACTCGGCGTGGTTCGGGTTGGCCGGCGACAACGTGGCGCATCCGGACGGCGCGTGGTATCTCGGCCACTTCTGGTCGCTCGCGCTCGAGGAACAGTTCTACTGGTTCTGGCCGCTGCTGTTCGTGTACGGCATGCGCCGCGCCGGCACGCGCTGGCTGGCCGCGCTGATCCTGATCGTGCCGCTGGTGCGCGCGCTGACGTATTTCGTCGCGCCGGCGCTGCGCGGGCAGCTCGGGATGATGCTGCACACGGGCGTCGATCCGATCCTGATCGGCTGCTACGCGGCGCTCAACCGCGAACGGCTCGAAACGTGGATCGGCTCGTGGCGCGGCGAGACGCGTATCGTGACGGCGCTCGTCTTCATCGTGCTGTTCGGGATGCCGCTCGCCGAACATCGGCTCGGCGGGTTCTGGAATGCCACCTACGGCGTGACGCTCGAGGCCGCGCTGATCGCGATCGTGATCGTCGTGCTGAATTTCCGCAGCGAGTTCTGGTGCGCGCGCTGGCTGCGGGCCGCGCCGGTCGTGTTCGTCGGCACGATTTCGTTCAGCCTGTATTTGTGGCAGCAGCCGTTCGCGAATCCCGATCTGCCGGTCGCGCATGCGTTTCCGCTCGGCATCGTTTGGGCGCTGCTGGCGGCGACGGCGAGCTACTTCCTGATCGAGAAGCCGTTCCTGCGGCTGAAGGATCGGTATACGGCGCGGGAGACGCGGCGTGTGCGCGACGATGGGCTGCGGATGCCGACGTCAGGCGATGCGATTGGGGCGAAGGTGGTGGAGTAGGCGGGTGGGGCGTGATCCGTCCGCCGGCTTCACTTGAGTCGCTTTAGCGCCTCAGGCGAATACCAGAAGGTCCGGAACATATCGATCCCGTACGACTTGCCGTCGTATGTGACGACCGCGCGCGCGATTCGCTGGCCCGTATCCGAGTAGTCGCCGTCCTTGCGTTGCGTCTTCGTGATGTGTGCCGTGATCGACAGGTCAGCGAAGCCGTGGCTCGATGATTTCTCGACCGCGATCGTCATCTTTGCCTCTTCGCTGCGGGCATCGCCGACGCCGGGGCCGCAGGCTTCGCCTTCAACGCTGACCCAGCCGTACAGGTTGGTGCCGAACACCGGGCGGATACGGTTGCCTTCGCTCACCCACAGCGTCAACTCGTCGCTTGCGTTCGCATCAGGGCAGCTCGGCCCACGCGCGCTGCTCGTGAACACGACGCCGAACGCGCGCACGTCGGGCGACAGCCGGTATGGCGCGGTATCGATGCGATAGCTGTCCGGGCCGACTTCCGTGATGGCGTCTTCCTCGACGATCGTCCGCTCGGCCGCCACGACCTTCCCACCTTCGACAAGTGCTACGACCTGCAGCTTCGTGCTTTCGTCCGGGTTCCTGCTCTTCGGCAGCGAATCGAACGCGACGGCCGCGATCGTCGTTTCCGGCGCGTTCGGCATGGCCTTGCACGCCGATGCGACGACGAGCCGGTCGGCGTCGCGCATGGCGATGCGGGCGCTTGCGATGCCGGCCCAGCGGGCGATGGCCGTGACGGTCGCGTCACCGCAAGGCTGGCTGTCGGCGGCCTGAGCGGCGGAGGCGGTGGCGAGCGCCAGCAGTGGGGCGAAGCGCAGGACTCTCGTCGTCACGTCTTGAAGGATCGCGGTAGCGCCTGTCCGTGCTTCCGGAACAGGCGGGCGAGATAGGACGGTGAATCGAGACCGACCGCTGCCGCCGCCATGACGACCGTCATGCCGGGGGATTGCAACAGCAGCGACGCGTGGCGCACACGCTGGCGCGATTGGTAGTCGACGATGGATTCGCCCGTGACGTCGCGAAACATGCGCGTCAACGTGCGCCGCGACAGGCCGAACTCGTAGGCGATGCGATCGAGTCCGATCGATTGATCGAGTGTCGAGTCGAGAAAGGCCCGAATATCTTTCACGAGTTCATGGCGAGCGTCGGTGGCCGTCAATGGACGATGGCCCGAGATCAACCCAGCCTCGACGCACGTGGCCGCCAACATCTTGTTGGCCAGCTCCCGACGATAGGCCGCGAGTTCGCCGACGTCGCGCTGACCTGTGTCGGTGGCGAGACGCACCGCGTTGAGCAGCGCCAATGGCGCAGACCAGATGGATATCTTCGCGCACGACAGACGCCTTTGCGCCTTGCGCTCGCAGTACGCGACGAAATCGCTCGCCACATAGACGGCGACGTGTTCCTGCTGCGTCAGATAGCCGTGCGTGTCGTGCAGGCGCCGCGGCGGCACCACGACAAACGACATCGGCGCCACGCGCAAAGGCGAGGCGTTCGATTCGACGTTCAGGATCAGTTGGCCCGTGCGCGGCAGCAAAAACATGTACTCGTCATGTTCGTGGGGCTGCGTGCGGTAATCGCCGATCGAAACCTGCCGAACATCGGCAATGCGATCTTCGGACAAGTGGGTACTGGCGGTCGGATAGTGCTTCACGAAATGACCCTTGGGCGCAGCATGCGGTGGGTAGCCGCCATATGTGGCGGGACTTGTGGGCCGCTGTATCAATGGGATGTCCCAGTATAGCGTTTCAAACTTCCGTGCACGTAACCGGGGCACGCACGCCCCAGGCCCAGCCCTGTTCTCAGGGAAAACACGGGTGTGCGCGAACTCCCGCGCGACGGGCCAAACGCGCAATTGGCCTGATTGTGCGCATGTCGTGGCCCGACAGGCAGCGAAACATTGCTTCCCCTTCGGCATGCTGGCGTCACTTACACGCTGGAGCCCGTTCATGTCGGTTGAAAACGCCCCTTCCTTGTTACCTCGCTCACCCAACGCCAAGTTCGAGTCGCGTCCTCACGGGGGCCTCTATTTCGTGCGCGTCTTTCCCGCAGGGCGAGGCGGCGGCAACCCCGCACCCGTCGTGCTGGATGCCGATGCCATGTCTGCGGACGAGATGATGGCGATTGCCGCGAGCTACGGTCACGAAAGTGCATTCGTGTGCGCGCCGCGCAACACGGGCAACACGTATCGCCTGCGCTTCTTCGTCCCCCGGCACGAGATGGAGATGTGCGGTCATGCGACGCTCGGCGCATTGTGGCTTCTGCGGAGGCTTGGCCGCTGGACGTCCCGCGTCGCGACACTCGAAACGTTGAGCGGCATCGTCGACGCACGCTTTGACGAAAGCACGCAATCCATCGAAGCGAGCCAGCCCAAAGGCATCGTGCAACCGATCGAAGACGAGCGGTTGCACGCCGCGATACGCGACGTGCTGCGCGTCGACGCTGGCGATCTGGATTCGCTCGGCATTGTCAACGCCACGACGAGCCGGACCAAGACGCTGATACCGATGCGCTCGGTACAGCGACTTCAGGCGCTCACGCCGTCCTTCGACAAGGTGCAGGCGTTATGTGACGCGCTCGGATCGACCGGCCTCTATCCGTTTGCCGTCGAGCGCACACGGCCTCTCGAGGTGCACGCGCGGCAGTTTCCGCGCTCGTCCGGATATCCCGAAGATGCGGCGACGGGCATCGCCGCGGCAGCGACCCTCTACGGTGCGCTGCACTACGGTCTGCTCGCGCATGGCGCGTCGGGCATGACCGTGCATCAAGGGTACGCGATGGGCAAGCCGTCCAGCATCCGGGTCGAAATGCGAGACCCCGACAACGCCGACGCGGGCTGCTGGATCAGCGGAGCAGTCGAAAGCATGATGCTGGAGCCGCAGCAATGAAGATCTTGACCAACGACCAGATCGCGGCAGTGCTCGACATGCGCTTGGCATCGGACGCCATTCGCGCTGCCTATCTCGACCTGCAAAACGGCGCGGCGGCCGTTCAGCCTCGCGCACGCATCGGCTTGTCCGACGTGAAGTTCAGCGCAATGAGCGCAATGCTGGGCATTGCCAAGGTCGCGGCGATAAAGATGTACACGACGCTCGATGGCCAATTCCGCTTTTACATCGCGTTGTTTTCGCTCGTCGATGGTGCGCTCCTCGCGATGCTCGAAGGCGATGCGATCACGGGCGTGCGCACGGCCGCGACCACCGCGCTTGCAGCCCGACATCTGGCGCGTCCGGAGAGCCGAAGCCTTGGACTGTTCGGCAGCGGAGTGCAGGCGCGGGCTCATGCAGAGGCCTTGGCTGAACGAACCGGATTGCGCGAAGTGCTGATTCACAGCCGCGATGCCGCAACCGCGGAGGCACTTGCCGACAGCCTCGGGCATCGGTTCGGTCTCGACGTATCGGTGGTCGATGCCGAAGCGTGCGCCGCCGCCGACATCGTCGTCGTCGCAACGCGTGCATCCGAACCGGTCATACGCGGCGAATGGCTACGACCGGGCGCATTCGTCGCGAGTATCGGCGCGACGCGTCCCGATCAACGCGAGCTCGACGACGCATCGTTGCTCGCGGCCTCTCGCATCGTCGTGGACTGGACGCAGCAGACGCCATTCGAAACGGGCGATCTGCTGCGTCCGTCGCGTGAACTGATCGAGAGCAGGACGTTGGTGGATCTTTCGTCCGTCATCGGCGCCGATGAGCATCGCGCCCGGGACGCCACCGACATCGTGATCTACAAGGCAGTCGGCATCGCCCTGCAGGACGCGGCCGTTGCGCATATGGCTTACATGCGGCTTGGCGCCTGACCTGCCACCTCACATCAATGTCGTTTGTCAACGACACGCTTGGAGACACTCATGAAATTTCCTCTTGCTGCGCGCATTGTTGTCGGGATGATGCTCGGCATCGCAACCGGCGTTGCCTGTCATGCGATGCTGCCCGACGCGGAAGCGGCCAATCAGGTCGGCGGCTATTTCTCGCTTCTCGCCGACGTGTTTCTACGCCTGGTCAAGATGATCATTGCGCCGCTTGTGTTCTGCTCGCTCGTCATCGGTGTGACGAAGATAGGCGATGTCCGCGCGGTGGGCCGCATCGGGCTCAGGACGCTGGGCTGGTTTCTCTTCGCGTCTTTCATCTCGCTCGCGCTGGGCGCGCTGATCGCCAACTGGCTGAAGCCCGGCAGCGCCCTTAACTTGCCGTTGCCCGCGATAAACGCCTCGACCGGGCTGAGTACGAGTGGGCTGTCGCCCAAGGAATTCGTAGTGCATCTCGTGCCTAGCAGCATTGTGGGGGCGATGGCAAACAACGAAATCCTGCAGATCGTGGTGTTCGCGGCCTTCTTCAGCGTCGGGCTTACGACGCTTGGCGACAAGGCGCAACTCGTCATTCGCATGCTCGAGCAGGTTTCTCACGTCATGCTGAAAGTGACAGGCTATGTGATGGCGCTCGCGCCGTTCGCGGTGTTCGGCGCGATCGCGAACGTCGTGACGACACGCGGTGCGTCGGTGCTCGTCACTTTTGGCCGGTTCATGGGCGAATTCTACGGAAGCCTGATCGTGCTATGGCTTCTGATGGTATTGGCGGGTGCCGTGTTGTTCGGGCGCAGGGTATTTTCGCTGGTGCGTTTCATGCGCGTGCCGATGCTGATCGGCTTCAGTACGGCCAGCAGCGAGTCCGTTTATCCGAAGATGCTGGAACAACTGGTCCGTTTCGGTGTTCCCGAACGTATCGCGAGCTTCGTATTGCCCATCGGCTACTCGTTCAATCTCGATGGCACGATGATGTACTGCACCTTTGCCACGCTGTTCATCGCACAGGCGTATGGCGTTCATCTGTCGTTCGTGCAGCAGTTGTCGATGCTTGCCATCCTGATGCTGACCAGCAAAGGCATGGCCGGAGTGCCGCGTGCATCTCTGGTCGTCATCGCCGCGACGCTGGGCCAGTTCAATATCCCCGAGGCCGGGCTGCTCCTTATCATTGGCGTCGATCATTTTCTGGACATGGGACGTACGGCGACCAACGTGCTTGGGAATGCGGTCGCCTCGGCCGCCGTCGCGAAATGGGAAAACGTGCTTGCGCCGTCGTTGCCCGCGGTCGTTTCGGTTGATGATGCCGGTGGACATCGCAAGGACGAGATTCGTTCGGATGACGAAGCGGCTATTGCGGGAGTGTGACGCGAGTTGTCCATGACTGCAGCCCATGCGGTCGAACGTGAATCGGGATTGTCATCCGCGCAAACCGTACCGCCGGTCTTTATCGCCGGCGATGAGGTTTCGGTGCTTGAGCCACTTGGCACAACGGTTGGCACAACGGTCGACGATTCAATCGCAAAGGCGAGCGGCCGAACATGGCGGCGGGTGCCGACACTGGATTCCGTGTTGCCGAGAAATGTTCGAAGAACAAAAAAAGGCCCTCGCGGGCCTTTCGTCGACGAAGGTGGGGCAGCGCTTACTGCGTCAGCGCCGTAAACCCGTCAAGCAACCGATCGACATCGGCCGCTTGGATTGCGCCCATCGTCGAAATCCGGAACAGCTCCTTCGACAACCCGCCTTGGCCCGCGTAGATTACAAAGCCACGCGCCTTCAGCCCGTCATGCAGCGTCTCGTACGTGACACCTTGCGGCAGCCGATACGCGCGCAGCACGACCGACGACGCGCCTTCCGGCAGCACCAGCGGCATTCCACGCGCGGCGAGGCCGGCCTGTGCCTGATCGGCGAGCGCCTTGTAATGCGCATGCCGCGCACGCCAGCCGCCAGCTTCATCAAACTCACGCAGCGCCTCGACGAGCGCATAGTACGCGTGCACGGAAGGCGTAAACGGCGTATTCCGCTGATCCTGCAGCTTCGCGAGACGGCCGAGATCGAGGTAGTAAGTACGGCTCGCGGCCTTCGCGAGCGCGCTGCGGCGCACGATCACGAACGCCGCGCCCGGCACGCCGTGCAGGCACTTGTTCGCGGTCGCGGCGACCGCGTCGATCACGCCACCGGCAAAGTCGATCGCTTCCGCGCCGAAGCTGCTCACACCATCAACGAGCATCTTCACGCCGCGCGCACGGCACACCTCGGCGATCGCACCGAGATCATTCAACCGGCCCGTCGTCGTTTCGTGATGAATCACCGCGACGTGCGAGTAGCCGCCCGCGTCGAGGCGCGCGGCGATCTGCGCAAGATCGGGCGCCTGCATCCACTCATGCTTCAGCACGTCGTGCGCGATCCCGTACTGCGTCGCGATCTGCGTGATGCGCTCGCCGTACACGCCGTTCTCGATCACGAGCAGCTTGCCGTCCTGCGGCACGAGCGCCGCGATCATGCTTTCGACGGCGGCGGTGCCCGAGCCCGTCATCAGCACGGCGGCCCATTCAGCCGGATCGAGCGCATACGCGGCGACGAGGCGCGCACGCGCTTCATCCTGCAGATCGAAGAATTCGCTTTCGCGATGGCACAGGTCGGGTTGCAGCAAGCTGCGGCGCACGCGTTCGGTCAGCGTGACGGGGCCGGGGTTCAGCAGCAGCATCAATGGGCTCCTTCAACGTGGGCTTCGGCCTGTGCGGCGCCGATATGGCGCATCAGGCGGGTCTTGACCTCGACCGGCGTCACGGTCGGGCGGGGCAGGCCGTCGGGCACGCCCGTGCGGATCGCAACGCGCACGAACTGCGTACCGGATGGCCGGACCCCGTCCGCCTGCGCGGCGAGCGTCGCATCGAGCACGTCGAGCGTGTCGCCTTCGACGGCCGACGCATAGCCGCATGCAGCCGCGACGCCCGCGAACGACACATGCTGCGACACGGTCGCCTGGCCGCCCGTCGATTCGTGCGCGCCGTTGTCGAGCAGCACGTGCGTGAGGTTGGACGGACCGTAGGTGCCGAGCGTCGCGAACACGCCCATGCGCATCAGCGCGGCGCCGTCGCCGTCGACGGCCACCACGCGCAGGTCGGGACGCGCGAGCGCGAGACCCAGCGCGAGCGGCGTCACGCAGCCCATCGAGCCGACCATGTACAGCTGGTTCGGACGATCGTCGATCGCATAGAGTTCGCGGCCGCAGAAGCCGGTCGACGCGAGCACGACGGTCGAGTCGACCGGCGTGTGCGCGATCACGCGCTGCAGCGCGTCGTGGCGCGTCGGCCACGCGGCGGGCAATTCGGCGCGCGCCGACGACTGCGCGGCGACATGCGCGCGCGGCGTCGCCGCCGGGTTCGCCTTCAGTTCATACGGCGCGACGCTGCCTTTCTGCATCACGAGCGCGTACGGGCGGCCCGTCGCGTCCATGTGCGCGATCGCGCGGTCGAGTGCCGGGCCGACCTGTTCGGGGTCGGTCGGGAACGTCTCCCACGGGATCTCCATCGTGTCGAGCATCGCGGGCGTGATCGGGCCCATCAGCGCGTGCTGCGGCTCGTCGGCGACGCCCGGCTGGCCGCGCCACGTGACGATCAGCAGCTGCGGCAGCCGGAACGTCCAGGTCAGCGACGTGAGCGGGCTCACCGCGTTGCCGAGCCCCGAGTTCTGCATCATCGCAATGCCGCGCTTGCCGCCGAGCGTCGCGCCCGCGATCAGCGCGACCGCGTCGCCTTCGTTCGCGGCCGACACGTAATTCAGTGTTGGGTCCTGCAGCACGTAATTGATGAACGGCGTCAGGTACGAGCAGGGCACGCCCGCGTACCAGTCGAAACCGCGCTCGCGCGCGGCCTCGACGAACTGGGCCGCTTCGATCATTGCGCGCCCCCGTTGCCGGCACCCGGTTCGGACAGCGGCGTCTGGCCGTGCGCGAAGTCGCCCGCGCGGCGGAAGTCTTCGAGATCGTTGACGCCGCGCCAGTGGCCGTGCACGTACTGCACCTCGATCTTCTCGCCGGCGGCGATCAGTTCGTTGAGCAGCGACGGGATGTCGAGCGTGTCGAAGTCGGGACGCGCCTGCAGCGTGGCGAGCATCGCTTTCAGGCGGTCGACGCCTGCGCCGCGCACGTTCAGCAGACCGATCCAGCGGCCGTGCGGCGTGCCCGCGGCGACGTCGCTCGACACGCGTTGCAGATAGGTTTTCTGGCCGAACAGGCCGCGATCGTCGGCGGCCGAGCAGAGCGCGAAATCGCGCACGCTCTGGTTGGTTTCCGTGAGCGACGAATCGACCACCACGCTGAACTCGGCCTCGCTCTCCGCGAGGTCGCGCACGATGTAGCTGCGGAACAGCAGGTCGCCGTACGAGATCACAGTGTCGCCGGTCAGGCGTTCGGCCGCGCACGCGAGCGATGCGAGCTCGCCCGTCTGTGCATGGCGCTCGTTGACGACGAGCTTGATGCCCGACGTGTCGATCGCGTCGGCGCGATAGCCGCCGACCACGGTGATGTCGTTCACGCCGTGCGTCTTGAAGCCGTCGACGAGCCAGCGCAGCAGCGGCTTGCCGGCGACCGGCAGCATGACCTTCGGCTTGTCTTCGGTCACGGCCTCGAGGCCCTTGCCGCGGCTCGCGGCGAGCACGATCGCGGCGTTCGACGCGCGCGACGACGACGACAGGTAGATACGCTCGGCCGCCGAGTATTCGTCGGCGTCCTGCAGGCGGAAGATCTCGTTGACCGATGCAACGCGGTCCTCGACGTTGATCAGCGTTTCGCTCTCGTAGATCTCGCGCGCGGTCGCCTGCATCGCGGATGCCGATGCGCGGATCAGGTGATTCGCCCAGATCACGGTGCTGATGCCGGCCTGGCGGAACACGTCGGTCGGCGTGCTGTAGTACTTGGTCGGCACGATCACGAGCGGCGCCTTGCCGCTCCATTCACGCGCGAACTGCAGAATCTCGTCCGGGCGCGACAGCTTGCTGTGGATCAGGATCGCGTCGGCGCCGGCTTCCGCATACGCGTTCGCGCGGCGCAGCGCCTCGTCCATCCCCCAGCCCGCGATCAGCGCCTCGACGCGCGCGACGATCGAGAAGTCGGGATCGCTTTGCGAATCCTTGCCGGCCTTGATCTTGCCGCAGAACTCGTCGATCTCGGCGAGCGGCTGGCGCTCGCCGCCGATGAAGCTGTTGGTCTTCGGGAACTGCTTGTCCTCGATGCACACGCCGGCGATGCCGCGCTGCTCGAGCTTCTTCACCAGGCGGCGCACGTTGTTGAAGTTGCCGTAGCCGGTATCGCCGTCGAGCAGGATCGGCAGGTCGCTCGCGTCAGCCATGAACTCGAGCACGTCGACGACTTGCGTCCAGCTCGCTTCGTTGTTGTCGCGCACGCCGAATTGCGCGGAAATCGCGAGGCCCGAGGCCCAGATCCCCTTGAAGCCCGCTTCGCGGACGATGCGCGCCGACAGGCCGTTGTGCGCTTCCATCAGGAATTCGAGATCGCTGCTGACGAGCATGCGGCGCAGGCGTGCGCTGCGCGATTCGGAGAAGTTGGGTTCGCGTGCGTTCATCGCGCGGCTCCTGCGGTAGTGCGTTGAATCAGGGGGAGAATGTCTTGCGTGGCGCGTGCGACGTCGTTCGGGAAGTCGATCTCGATCCACGGCGAACCGGTGACGTCGGCGACGTCGAACGAGTGGCCGCCTTCGAGCAGCAGGTCGCGCACGGCTTCCTCGTGCGGCATGTTCGCGCGGCCGCTGTCGACGTAGCCCGCGACGATCGTCGCGAGGCGGCGCGCGGTGCCTTCGGTGAAGCGGAAGAAGCCGACCGATTCGCCGATCGTGTCGTAGTCGAGGTCGACCGCGAGCTGCTTGCGCAGCTCGACCGGCACGCCGTTCTTCAGGCACAGCTTGACGGGCTCGTCGCCGGCCTCGAAGTCGCGGTCGATCAGCAGGCGGTCGACCGCCTTGTCGGAATCGGCCACCAGCGCATGCAGGATGTTCTCGTCGTACAGCACGTCGGCGTCCATCAGCAGCACGTCGCCGCCGCGCGTCATCGCATCGGCGACGGTGTGCACGGTCAGCACGCTGCCGAGGTCGTAGCGCTCGTTCAGCACGATCTCGGCGGTGCGGCCGAGGCGCTTCAATTCCTGTTCGACCTTCTCGGACTGGAAGCCGAGCCCGAGCACGATTTCATCGACGCCTGCGGCGTCGAGCACGCGCAGATGGCGCTCGAGCAGCGACACGTCGTCGAAGCGCAGCAGGCACTTCGGGAATTGCGCCTCGGGCGGTTGTTGCAGGCGCAAGCCGAGGCCTGCCGCAAGAATGATGGCTCGCATGGGTTCTCCAACCAAAAAGCCGGCGGATCTGAACGATCAGTCGGCGAGCGGCTGCGGCGCACGGCGCCGCTGCCAGTTTCTTTCACTGAAATGCAGATAGAGCAGGCCGGGCAGGCCGAGCGCGAGTTCGCGCGCGCGCTTCGCGAGCGACAGCGCGAGCGCCGCGTCGGGCGGCAGGCCGACCAGCGGGGCGAGCAGCAGGTAACCGCCTTCCTGTGCGCCGAGCGAGCCCGGGATCGCGAACGCCGCACCGCGAATCGCCTGGCCGACGCTCTCGAGCAGCAGCGCGTCGAGCCAGCTGACCGGGTGCCCGAGGAAGTGCAGCGCGAGCCACACTTCGGCGGTGCCGACGATCCAGCCGACGAGGCTCAATGCGAAGGTCTTCGCGACCTTCGCGCGATCGCGGTACAGCGCGCCGACCGCGTCGTCGATCGCATCCGCGCGGGTCGCGAGCGACGACCAGTCGCGCGGGCCCAGCAGCTTCGACGCGAGACGCATCCCGCGGCCGAACAGCCCGCGCCGCTGTGCCGCGTAGAACGCGACGGCGAGGGCGCCGAGCACGCCGGTGGCGATCAGCGCCGGTGTGCGCAGGTGAGCGACCGAATCGTGCGTCGCATAGAGGCTGAACGTGGCGATGCCGATCAACGCGAACGCCATCTGCGCGAGCGCCTGCATCGTCGTGCTGACGGTGACCGCGGCGGCCGCATCGGCCATTCGCGTGCCGCGCTGCGCGAGGTGGCGCACCATCAGCACCGGGCCGCCGATCTGCCCGGCGGGCAGCAGGCTGTTCACCGATTCGCCGACCCAGCGCGCACGCAGCGCGTTGCCGAGCTCGGCGCCCGGCTGGCCGCGGCGGAACATCACGGAGATCGCCAGCGCGTCGATGACGAGCGGCACGACGTGGAACGCCGCGACGAGCGCGAGGCCCCAGCCGGCCGCGAGGAACGTCGACGCGACCGCGCCGACACCCTGCCACGCGAGCAGGGCGACGAAGAGTGCCGTTCCGAGGGACAGCAGGATCAGGCCGGCGCGTGTCATGACCCGGTCGACCGTCGCGTGGCCAGCTGCTTGAACACCTGGCGGAAACCGAAATACGCGATCGCGTCCTTCATGTTCGAGATGAAGCGTTTCCACGGCCGCATGCCGGGGTTGGTCACGTATTCGAAAGTCAGCGACACGCGCGTCTCGTTCTGGCCGAGCGGCGTGATCCGATGACGCAGCTTGTCGCCGTCGAACAGCACGATGCCGCCGTCGGCGATCTGCACGGAGCCCGGTTCGTCGGGCACGTCCGGATTGCGCGTATGCAGCTCGTAGTCGAGCCGGCACGACGAATCGTCGATCACGCCGATCAGCAGCGTGTAGCGGCGGCCGTCGTAGTACGACGTGTCGTAGTGCCAGCCGATGTGATCGCCCGGCTTCGTGTAGTAGTACAGCGCGTACGCATGCGGATCGTTGTCCGGCGACACCATCAGCTTGTCGCCGGTGATCTTCTCGAGGAAGCCGATCAGCGCCTTCGAGCGGTACAGCTCGGCGATGTACGGCGCCTGCTCGTCGATCGTGTGCCGGCTCACGCTGCCGCCCTGCTTGTGGCCGGGCAGGTAGTTGCGGTTCAGGCCGGCCTGCATCGCGCGGGCGGCGGCCGCGAGCTTCGCGTGCGCATCGGCCGGCAGGAATTCGTCGAGGTACAGGAACGACCCCTGGCGCGTGTAGTCGCCGCACAGGCGGTCGAGGTCGAGACGGCCGACGCGGTCGGCCACGGCGCGATCGGGTTCGGCCGCTGCCGCGCGCGCAGGCGCGGGGCGTGCCGGGCTCAGCACGGAGTCGTCGCGCGTGCTAGGAGTCATTTGGAAGCCTGGATTTCGGTTGAGTTCTGCTGGAGGTTGCCGCGGCGGACGATGCGCCACCAGTCGATCACGACCCATGCGGCGAACAGCGGCGCGCCGATCGACGCCGCGAGCAGGAACGGCTGGACGCCGTCGACGAGCGTCACGATGGGCAGCAGGTAGAGCACGTCTTCCGTCTCGAAGCCGCCGGCGAATGCCTGCTTGGTGCCGGCCTTGCCCGCGATCGACTCGATCCGCATGCGCAGGAAGAAGATCAGCGCGACGGCCGCACCGGCCACCGCGCCGAGCAGCACCGGCGACGCGGCCATCTGGCCGCCTTGGGCGACGATGCCGAGGCCCATGCTGACGAACAGCGCGACCGTCACGAGCGCGTCGGCCGCCAGGTCGTAAAAGTGACCGATCTTGCTCGACTTGCCGCTGATGCGCGCGAGTTCGCCGTCGGTGTGGTCGACGAAGTTCGACAGCACGATCAGGAATGCGCCCGCGTTGCTCCAGCCGAAGCCGCCTTGCGCCAAGCACCAGGCACCGGCGAGGCCGATCAGCAGGCGAAGGGTAGTGAGGTGATTCGGGGTGACCGGCGTGTCGATCAGCGGTCGGACGAGCGCACGCGCCAGCCGCGCATCCCAGGTGCGTGGCAGGGGGGGCTCGGAACGTGTTGCGGTTTTTCTTTGGTCCATCGGCGAAATATATACGGATTTGTAATTTGTTGCTTTTTATTCGACCAATGTCCTGACATGCGGGAGTGTTACCGCGTATTCCGGACCTCGGCCGGTTGCGAACCGGATGCGCGAAGCGGGCGTTCGCGCGCGCGGGCCATACCTGATCCAGTGTGGTTCGCATGGCGCGGCTGTCAAGGGCGAACGGGCCTCGCACGCGGGTCGGCGGCGATTCGCGCGCGCGTTGCCGGGTTGATGTGCATCAGGCACTAAAAGGCGGTGTCGGGCGACAATTGGCCGCGGTGATCGCCGGTCGGCCATTGCATGGGATTCCCTGCGTTCACACGATGAATCCGGAAGGGTATCGGTCGATTGACGTTAAGCCATTCGTAATCCGCGCGCGGCAAATCGGCCATTTGCTTTCGCATGCCTTTCGCGTGCATTCGGAACGGCTCACGCGTCTGTCATAGAACGGCCGTTCGATACCCGGCGCATTCAGTAAGTATCTTTTGCATCCGGCGGACATTTCGCGGCGATGGCCTCTGCGATACTCGGGCCGTGCCCGTGGTGCCGGGCCGCCCCTCGCGGCCCCAAGGGCTTTGCGTCGCTCAGGAGACACCCCCCGCGACGTCAACGACAGACCAAAAGCGTCAGATATATAGCCATGTCTTCTTCACGCATCCTCGCTCCCGCCCTGCGTTCGCTCGTCCGCACTGCCGACGAAGCTGCCGCGCTGATCCGTCCCGGCATGACCGTCGCGATGAGCGGCTTCACCGGCTCGGGCTATCCGAAGGCCGTGCCGGCCGCGCTCGCCGCCCACATCGACGCAGCCCACGCGCGCGGCGAGGACTTCCGGGTCAACGTGCTGACGGGCGCATCGACCGCGCCGGAACTCGACGGCGCGCTCGCCCGCACCAACGGCATCTCGATGCGCCTGCCGTACCAGTCCGACCCGACGCTGCGCGACAAGATCAACAACGGCGAAGTCGACTACCAGGACGTCCACCTGAGCCACGTCGCGCAATACGCATGGTTCGGGCTGTACGGCGACCTCGACGTCGCGATCGTCGAAGTCGCGGGCATCCGCGAGGACGGTCTGCTGATTCCGTCCGCATCGATCGGCAACAACAAGACGTGGCTCGAGCAGGCGAAGCACGTGATCCTCGAAGTCAACTCGCGCCAGCCGCTCGGCCTCGACGGGATGCACGACGTCTACTACGGTACGGCGCTGCCGCCGCACCGCAAGCCGATTCCGCTGACGAAAAGCGACGACCGGATCGGCGAGCCGTACCTGCGCTGCCCGGTCGACAAGATCGTCGCGATCGTCGAGACCGACGCGCCGGACCGCAGCAACGCGTTCTCCGCGCCGGACGCGACGTCGAAGCAGATCGCGCATCAGCTGATCGACTTCCTGCGCCACGAAGTGAAGCGCGGCCGCCTGCCGGAAAACCTGCTGCCGCTGCAGTCGGGCGTCGGCAACATCACGAACGCGGTGCTCGCGGAACTGAGCTCGGCCGGTTTCTCGAACCTGACCGCGTACACCGAAGTGATCCAGGACGGCATGCTCGACCTGCTCGACGACGGTACGCTCAGCTTCGCGTCGGCCACGGCGCTGTCGTTGAGCCCGGCCGCGGTGCAGCGCTTCGCCGACGAGATCGCGACGTTCCGCGAAAAGATCCTGCTGCGCCCGCAGGAGATCAGCAACCATCCGGAACTCGTGCGCCGCCTCGGCTGCATCGCGATGAACGGGATGATCGAGGCCGATATCTACGGCAACGTGAACTCGACGCACGTGATGGGCACGAAGATCCAGAACGGCATCGGCGGCTCGGGCGACTTCGCGCGCAACGGCTACCTGTCGTGCTTCATGTCGGCCAGCACCGCGAAGGGCGGCGCGATCTCGCGGATCGTGCCGATGGCGAGCCACGTCGACCATACCGAGCACGACGTCGCGGTGGTCGTCACCGAGCAGGGGCTCGCCGACCTGCGCGGCCTGTCGCCGAAGCAGCGCGCGCGCAAGATCATCGCGACCTGCGCGCATCCGGACTACCGTCCGATGCTCGAGGACTACTTCGAGCGTGCATCGCGGGAGAGCTTCGGCAAGCACACGCCGCACCTGCTCGCCGAGGCGCTGTCGTGGCACGAGCGCTACGTGCGCACCGGGACGATGAAGGCCTGACGTTGCGGCCCGCGACGCGCGTATGCCCGTCGCATCGTCAATCCATCGCCGCGTGCGCGACGTCGACGCTCGCCGTTTTCTGCGGCGGGCGGATCAGCAGCAACAGCGGGATCATCAGCAGCGTCGCGACGAACATCAGCTTGAAGTCGTTCAGGTACGCGATCATCGCGGCCTGCTGGTTGATCGTGCGGTCGAGCAGCGCGATGTCGAGGTGGCTGCCGGCCAGCGCCTGCACGGCCGGGTCGAACGGCGTGATGTGGGTCGCGAGGTCGGCATGCGCGACCTGCGTGTTGCGGGTCATCAGCGTCTGCACGATCGAGATGCCGATACTGCTGCCGATGTTGCGCATCAGGCTGTAGGTGGCCGTGCCGTCCGCGCGCAGCTCGGGTGCGAGCGTCGAGAACGACAGCGCGCTCAGCGGCACGAACACGAGCCCCAGCCCGAAGCCCTGGATCACCCCGGGCCACACGATGTCCGCCTCGGACAACACGATCGTGTACTGCATCATCTGCCATAGCGCGAGTGCGGAAATCGCCAGTCCGGCGAACAGCAGCGCCCGCGCGTCCACGTATTTCAACAATCGTCCGACGAATAGCATCGCGATCATCGTGCCCGCACCGCTCGGCGCGGTGACGAGGCCCGTCGTCGCGACGGGATAGCCCATCAGGTTCTGCAGCATCGGCGGCAACAGCGCGCGCGTCGCGTACAGCACCGCGCCGACGACGAAGATGAACAGCGTGCCGGTCGCGAAGTTCGGATCGCGCAGCAGCTCCGACTTGAAGAACGACGCCTTGCCGACGGTCGCCGTGTGCACGAGGAAGAAGGCGAAGCTGAGGGCCGCGACCAGCGCCTCGATGCGGATTTCGTACGAGCCGAACCAGTCGAGCTGTTCGCCGCGATCGAGCATTGCCTGGAACGCGCCGATCGCGAGCGCGAGCGTCGCGAAGCCGAACGCGTCGAATTTCACGTGCGGGCGCGGCGCGCGCGCGGGCAGGAAGGTCAGCACGCCGGCCAGCGCGAACGCGCCGATCGGCACGTTGATGAAGAACACCCAGCGCCAGTTGTAGCTGTCGGTGAGCCAGCCGCCGAGTGTCGGGCCGAGGATCGGGCCGACCATCACGCCCATCCCCCAGATCGCCATCGCCTGGCCCTGCTTCTCGCGCGGATTGATGTCGAGCAGGATCGATTGCGACAGCGGCACCAGCGCGGCGCCGAACACGCCCTGCAGCAGCCGCGCGCCGACGATCTGCACGAGCGACTCGGACAGCCCGCACAGCGCGGACGCGATCGTGAAGCCCGCGATCGAGATCGTCAGCAGCCGCTTCATGCTCAGGCGGTCGGACAGCCAGCCGGTCAGTGGCGTCGCGATCGCCGCGGCGACGATGTAGGAGGTCAGCACCCAGGTGATCTCGTCCTGCGACGCGGACAGCGTGCCCTGCATGTGCGGCAGCGCGACGTTCGCGATCGTGCTGTCGAGCGTCTGGATCAGCGTCGCGAGCATGATCGACAGGGTCAACATCGGCCGATTGAGGGTGGGCGGCGAGGCGGGGGTGTCGGCGGCGGGGTTCAAGCGGGCGTCTCCGTGCGGCGGTCGCCGTGGGCGGCGATCCGGTATGGCTCGAATTATAAGCACGCTCATTATATCCGTGCTCATCGCCTGACTCGAGCCGCGGGACATTCGCGGCCTGCCCCTATAATCGCCGCATGGACAAGACTTACGAGAACCGGATCGGCTACCTGATCACCGATGTGGCCCGCCTGCAGGGACGCTTGTTCGACCGGCGCGCGAAGCGCATCGGACTGACGCGCGCGCAAAGCCGCGTGCTCGCGTACCTGACGTGGAAGGGCGAGATGAATCAGGCGCGGCTCGCGGAATGGCTCGAGATCACGCCGATCTCGCTGACGCGGCTGCTCGACCGGATGGAAAGCTGCGGGTGGATCGAACGGGTCGCGAACGACGACGATCGCCGCGCGTTCGTGATCCGGCTGACCGACAAGTCGCGCGACATCTTTCCGCAGATGCTGGAAGTGGGCGACACCGTCACCGACGACGGGCTGCGCGGCTTCACGCGCGACGAGCGCGACACGCTCGTGCGCCTGCTCGGGCGCGTGCGCCACAACCTGATCGACAGCGGCGGCGAATGACCGCGGTGCGCGGCGCTCAATAGCGCAGCGCCGCCAGCCCGAACGCCGCCAGATAGAGCCCCGCCCCGAACACCAGATGCGTGACGATGCTGCGCCGGCGCGCGACGCCCGGCTGCGGCGTGCGCGATGCGGCGACGCCGAACCCGAACGCCGGCTGCATCACGAAGAACGGCGCGGCGACGCTCGCAAAGCCCGCGACGAGCGCGGGCACGAGCGTCGGCGCACCGACCCATTCCGTGCCTGCGATCGCGACGGGCAGCGCCGCGATCGCGATGCCGATCGCGTAATGCGCGATCCAGCCGAACGCTCGTTCGCCCGGCACGGGCGGCGCGGCGACGATCGACGCATGCCGGAACCGGCCGCGCATCATGTGGCCGAGCCAGCGGCCGACCAGCGCGTAGTCGAGCGACGGAATCCCGAATGCCTTGCGCCGCAGCAGCGCCCACAGGTCCATCACGAGCGTCGCACCCGCGCCGATCAGCAGGATGCGCGGCAGGAAGTCGGGTGAGGTCATCGCGCGCCCCCGCGTCGAACGGTTGCGGCGGCCGGGCGTGATGGGAGACGAGTCGGTTGCGGCGGGTTCATGGCGGTCCAGGCTTGTGTCGAAGGAGTCGAGCGGCTATCTTGCAACCTAAAGTTCACTTGAGGTCAAGCATGAGCCGTCTGGACATCGCCGATGTCGCGCGTCGCTCGGGATTGCCCGCGTCGACGCTGCGCTACTACGAGGAAAAGGGATTGATCGTGCCGAACGGCCGTCACGGGCTGCGGCGCCAGTACGACGAGTCGGTGCTGGAGCGCCTTGCGCTGATCGCGCTCGGGCGCGAGGCCGGTTTTTCGCTCGACGATATCCTCGCGATGTTCGGCGCGGACGGCCGGCCGGCGATCGATCGAGCGAAGCTCGACGACAAGGCCGATGAGCTTGACCGTACGATCCGCCGTCTCGGTGCGGTGCGCGATGCGCTGCGGCATGCGGCCGTGTGCCCGGCGCCGAGCCATCTCGAGTGTCCGTCGTTTCGCAAGCTGCTGCGTATCGCGGCGCATCGTCACCCGGCGCGTCGCGGGAAGACGGAAGGCGCATGAGCGGTTCGGCCTGTTGAAAGGTGGCGCCGAGCGTGCCCTGGGACGGGCGGTCGCCGATGCCCCGGGCGCCTCACCCCGCGTAATACACGCGGCACTCCATTTCGCGTCCACGCACGATGCGCTTGCCGACGAGCGAACCGAGCGTTTCGGTGACCACGGTCCGCTGGTGCTCGCATTGCAACGCATCGTAGAAGTAGAGCGCGACCCAGTCCGCGGTGCGGCCGGACTCGTGCGGGCGCGCGGGATACGGGCACAGCGCGGTGAAATGCCAGCCGCCTTTCGTCATGTGCATCACGGGCGGCGACACGCTGACGTCCGCGTTCAGGCGACGTGACACGAGCGTCGGCAGGATGCCGGCGGCGGCCTTGTTGCGGTACAGGCGGTCGATGTAAAGCAGCAGTTCGACAGGCGGTTCGGTGCCGGGGCCGGCATCGCGCGCGTGGCCTTGCCAGCGCCGGCGGCGGCTCAGCACGTCGTCGAGCGCCGCGCGGATGCCGGCTGCGCGACGCGGGCCGACGCCCGCGATCGCTTCGAGCTGGCCGCTGCGGGCCGCGCGTTCGAGATCCTCGAGCGTATCGATGTGCAACTGGTCGTGAATCCGCAGCGCGAGCGCATGACCGATACCCGGCACGGCTTCGAATGCGGACGCGCGTTCCGCGTCGCCGCGCAGCCGATCGAGCAGGCGCCAGCGCCCGGTCACCAGCAGTTCGGCGATTGCCTGCGCGACGCCCGTGCCGACCTCCGGCAGCGCGTCGAGGGCATCGACGCCACCAGCGTCGAACTGCATGCGGATACCGTCGTCGAGCGACTCGATCGTGTCGGCCGACGCGCGGTAGGCGGCAACCCGGTAAGGATTCGCACCCTGGTCCGCAAGCAACTGCGCGGCTTCGCGCAGGCAGGCCGCGATCTGCCGGTTTTCCTCGTGCGTCTGGCTGACGGTCGTCTGCATGGTGCGGGACCCGGGGAAGCGCAAACGGAATGGACAGGGCGCGCAACGCGCCGGTCCACCTTTCATTTCAGCACATTGTTACGGCAAGCGGCGAACAAAACTTGATGTGCGTCAATGGTAAGCGTTGCACATGCGGATCCGGGCCGCGGGGGGGGGGGGGGGGGCGGCCCCCCCCCCCCCCCGGGGGGGGGGGGGGGGGGGGGGGGGGGGGGGGGGGGGGGGGGGGGGGGGGCGGGGGGGGGGGC
>NZ_QTPW01000052.1:0-31233 GCF_003857965.1 Burkholderia sp. Bp9031 | reverse complement strand
CGCCTGGCCGCTGCCCCCTGCCCGGCGCCCGGAGCACGCTGCCCGCCGCCCGCCGCCCGCCGCCCACCGCCCACCGCCTGCATCGCACGATCCCCGCTGGCGAGGCCCATTGCGCACTTGCTTGCGGCACCCAGCGGCCCGCCAAGTGCAACCCGCTTTTTTTTCTCCGTCTTGGGCCCCGATGGTTGCACGCGCGAGCCGAATCGGCACGATCAGGGAAAACACCGATCCGTCGACCACGGGCAACCCCTAGGTTGCAACCGTCTAAGTGGCTGATTATATTGACTAACCTGAGGGTGCAACCAGTCTTGTAATTAGGTTGCACCTTTTTATTGCGTGCCGTAGGATTTCGCGCATCCTCTCACACCACATTGCCGGGCTCGCACCGGCGCACGAACCCACCATGGCAAGCACGACTCTCGGCGTCAAAGTCGACGACCTTCTCCGCTCGCGCCTGAAAGACGCGGCCGCGCGTCTCGAGCGCACTCCCCACTGGCTGATCAAGCAGGCGATCTTCGCGTATCTCGAGCGGATCGAGCACGGCCAGCTGCCGCCCGAGCTGTCGGGAAGCACCGGCGTGACGGAGCTCGCCGACGGCCAGACGACAGATGGCGACGACGACAATTCGCCGCATCCGTTCCTCGAGTTCGCGCAGAACGTGCAGCCGCAGTCGGTGCTGCGCGCGGCGATCACGGCTGCGTATCGCCGCCCCGAGCCGGAATGCGTGCCGTTCCTGCTGGGCCAGGCGCGCCTGCCGGCGAACCTGCAGGCCGACGTGCAGACGCTCGCGACGGCGCTCGTCGAGGCGTTGCGCGAGAAGAACTCGGGCGGCGGCGTCGAAGGGCTGATCCACGAGTTCTCGCTGTCGAGCCAGGAAGGCGTCGCGCTGATGTGTCTCGCCGAAGCGCTGCTGCGCATTCCCGATCGCGCGACGCGCGATGCGCTGATCCGCGACAAGATCAGCAAGGGCGACTGGCGCTCGCACGTCGGCCACGCGCCGTCGCTGTTCGTGAACGCGGCGACCTGGGGGCTGATGATCACCGGCAAGCTCGTGACGACCAACAGCGAAGCGGGGCTTTCGTCGGCACTCACGCGCCTGATCGGCCGCGGCGGCGAGCCGCTGATTCGCAAGGGTGTCGACATGGCGATGCGCCTGATGGGCGAGCAGTTCGTCACCGGCGAGACGATTTCCGAAGCACTCGCGAACAGCCGCAAGTACGAAGCGCGCGGCTTCCGCTACTCGTACGACATGCTCGGCGAAGCGGCGACGACCGAAGAGGACGCGCAGCGCTACTACGCGTCGTACGAGCAGGCGATCCACGCGATCGGCAAGGCGGCCGGCGGCCGCGGCATCTACGAAGGCCCGGGCATCTCGATCAAGCTGTCGGCGCTGCACGCGCGCTACTCGCGCTCGCAGCAGGACCGCACAATGAGCGAGCTGCTGCCGCGCGTGCGCGCGCTCGCGCTGCTCGCGCGCCGCTACGACATCGGCCTGAACATCGACGCGGAAGAAGCCGACCGTCTCGAACTGTCGCTCGACCTGCTCGAGGCGCTGTGCTTCGATCCGGAGCTCGCGGGCTGGAACGGCATCGGCTTCGTCGTGCAGGGCTACCAGAAGCGCTGCCCGTTCGTGATCGACTACCTGATCGACCTCGCGCGCCGCAGCCGTCACCGCCTGATGATCCGCCTGGTCAAGGGCGCGTACTGGGATACCGAAATCAAGCGTGCGCAGGTCGATGGCCTCGAAGGCTATCCGGTCTACACGCGCAAGATCTACACGGACGTGTCGTACCTCGCGTGCGCGAAGAAGCTGCTCGCGGCGCCCGACGCCGTCTATCCGCAGTTCGCGACGCACAATGCGTACACGCTGGCCGCGATCTATCACCTGGCCGGCCAGAACTACTACCCGGGCCAGTATGAATTCCAGTGCCTGCACGGGATGGGCGAGCCGCTGTACGAGGAAGTCACGGGCCGCGACAAGCTGAACCGCCCGTGCCGCGTGTACGCGCCGGTTGGCACGCATGAAACGCTGCTCGCGTACCTCGTGCGCCGCCTGCTGGAGAACGGCGCGAACACGTCGTTCGTGAACCGCATCGCCGACAAGACGGTGTCGGTGAAGGAACTGGTCGCCGATCCGGTCGACGAGGCGTCGAAGGTCGTGCCGCTCGGCGCGCCGCACGCGAAGATCCCGCTGCCGCGCAACTTGTACGGCGACGAGCGCCCCAACTCGATGGGCCTCGACCTGTCGAACGAACACCGTCTCGCATCGCTGTCGTCCGCGCTGCTCGCGAGCGCGCATCATCCGTGGCGCGCGGCGCCGATGCTCGCCGACGACGCGCTCGCCGATGCCCCGGCGCGCGACGTGCGCAACCCGGCCGACCAGCGCGACGTGGTCGGCACGGTCAGCGAAGCGACGGCCGAACACGTGAGCGCGGCGCTCGCGCACGCGGTGGCTGCCGCGCCGATCTGGCAGGCGACGCCGGTCGATGCGCGCGCCGACTGCCTGGTGCGCGCGGCCGACCTGCTCGAAGCGCAGATGCACACGCTGATGGGCCTGATCGTGCGCGAAGCCGGCAAGTCGCTGCCGAACGCGATCGCTGAAATCCGCGAAGCCGTCGACTTCCTGCGCTACTACGCGGCGCAGATCCGCGACGAATTCTCGAACGACACGCACCGTCCGCTCGGCCCCGTGGTCTGTATCAGCCCGTGGAACTTCCCGCTCGCGATCTTCATGGGCCAGGTGGCCGCTGCACTGGCAGCCGGCAACACGGTGCTCGCGAAGCCGGCCGAGCAGACGCCGCTGATCGCCGCGCAAGCCGTGCGCCTGCTGCGCGAGGCCGGCGTGCCGGCCGGCGCGGTGCAACTGCTGCCGGGCACCGGCGAGACCGTCGGCGCGGCGCTGGTCGCCGATCCGCGCACGCGCGCGGTGATGTTCACCGGCTCGACCGAAGTCGCGCGCCTGATCAACAAGACGCTGTCCGCGCGCCTCGACCCGGACGGCAAGCCGATTCCGCTGATCGCGGAAACGGGCGGCCAGAACGCGATGATCGTCGACTCGTCGGCGCTCGCGGAGCAGGTCGTCGCGGACGTGATGCAGTCGTCGTTCGACTCGGCCGGTCAACGGTGTTCGGCGCTGCGCGTTCTGTGTCTGCAGGACGATGTCGCGGACCGCACGCTGACGATGCTGAAGGGTGCGATGCACGAGCTGGCGCTCGGCAACCCCGACCGGCTGTCGACGGACGTCGGCCCGGTGATCGACGGCGAAGCGAAGCAGACGATCGATACGCACGTCGCGACGATGAAGGACAAGGGCCATACGGTCACGCAGCTGCCGTCGCCGGAAGCCTGCGCGCACGGTACGTTTGTGCCGCCGACGCTGATCGAGATCGGCAGCATCGACGAGCTGAAGCGTGAAGTGTTCGGCCCCGTGCTGCACGTCGTGCGCTATCGCCGCAGCCAGCTCGACAAGCTGCTCGAGCAGATCCGCGCGACGGGTTACGGCCTGACGCTCGGGATCCATACGCGGATCGACGAGACGATCGCGCACGTGATCTCGAACGCGCACGTCGGCAACATCTACGTGAACCGCAACGTGATCGGCGCGGTGGTCGGCGTGCAGCCGTTCGGCGGCGAAGGGCTGTCGGGCACGGGCCCGAAGGCCGGCGGCGCGCTGTACCTGCAGCGCCTGCTCGCGACGCGTCCGTCGGGCCTGCCGCGTTCGCTCGCGCAGACGCTGATCGCGGACGGCGCGGTCGAAGGCGAACAGCGCGGCAAGCCGGCGGCGGCGCTCACCGCGCTGCGCGATTGGCTGATCGAGCAGCGCGAACCGGCGCTGGCCGCGCGTTGCGACGGCTATCTGGCGCAGGTGCCGGCCGGTGCGACCGCGGTGCTGACCGGTCCGACGGGTGAGCGAAACACGTATACACTCGGCCCGCGCGGCACGGTGTTGTGTGTCGCGGCGACGCCGGGCGGTGCGCGCGCGCAGTTCGCGGCGGTGCTGGCGACGGGCAACCGCGCGTTGTTCGCCGGTGCGGCGGGCGAGGCGCTGGTCGCGGCGCTGCCGGCCGCGCTGAAGGCGCATGCGGCCGTGCGCAAGCAGGCCGACGTGCCGTTCGACGCGGTGCTGTTCGAAGGCGATAGCGACGAACTGCAGACGCTCGTGAAGGACGTCGCGCAGCGGCCGGGCCCGATCGTGTCGGTGCAGGGCGTGTCGGCGGGCGCGTTCGAGAACGGCGACGCGGAAGACTATGCGCTCGAGCGGCTGCTGACCGAGCGCTCGGTCAGCGTGAACACGGCCGCGGCGGGCGGCAATGCGAATTTGATGACGATCGGCTGACCATCCTTGCCGTTCGGATCAAACAAAGGATGCGGCAAGGCGATCCCGAAGCCGCTCCATTTACCCTGGTACCAAGGAGAAGCTATGCAACACACGATGAAAAAGCTGGCAGGCGCGACGTTCGTCGCTGTCATGTCGCTGGCGGGGACGGCTCATGCGGACGACGTGAAGATCGGTTACGCAGGGCCGATGACGGGCGCCCAGGCTCACTACGGCAAGGATATGCAGAACGGGATCGCGCTCGCGCTGGAAGACTTCAACGCGACGAACCCGAAGATCGGCGGCAAGCCGGTGAAGTTCGTGCTCGAGACGCAAGACGACCAGGCTGACCCGCGCACCGGCACGACGGTTGCGCAGAAGCTCGTCGACGACGGCATCAAGGGCATGCTCGGCCACTTCAACTCGGGCACGACGATTCCCGCTTCGCGCATCTACGCGAACGCCGGCATTCCGGAAATCGCGATGGCGACGGCACCGGAATACACGCAGCAGGGTTACAAGACGACCTTCCGCATGATGACGTCCGACACGCAGCAGGGCTCGGTGGCGGGCACCTTCGCGTCGAAGGATCTCGGCATGAAGAAGATCGCGATCGTCGACGACCGCACGGCCTACGGCCAGGGTCTCGCCGACCAGTTCGAGAAGGCCGCGAAGGCCGGCGGCGCGACGATCGTCGATCGTGAATTCACGAACGACAAGGCCGTCGACTTCAAGGCGATCCTGACCAAGCTGAAGGCGGCGAAGCCGGACCTCGTCTACTACGGCGGCGCGGACTCGCAGGCAGCGCCGATGGTCAAGCAGATGAAGACGCTTGGCATCACGGCACCGCTGATGAGCGGCGAAATGGTGAAGACGCCGACGTTCCTGAAGATCGCGGGCAACGCGGCCGACGGCACGATCGCTTCGCTGGCAGGCCTCCCGCTGGAAGAAATGCCGGGCGGCAAGACCTACGCCGACAAGTACAAGAAGCGCTTCGGCGAAGACGTGCAGACCTACTCGCCGTATGCGTACGACGGCGCGATGGCGATGCTCAACGCGATGAAGAAGGCGGATTCGACCGATCCGGCGAAGTACCTGCCGGTGCTCGCGAAGACCAACATGGCCGGCGTCACGTCGTCGCACGTCGCGTACGACGCGAAGGGCGACCTGAAGAACGGCGGCATCACGATGTACAAGGTCGAGAAGGGCGAATGGAAGCCGCTGAAGAGCATCGGCGGCAAGTAAGCAGTCAGTCTTGACGTGGGGAGCGGGCGGTGGCCCAACGTTGCCGTCTCGCGCCTCGTGCGAAAAAGCCACCAGTCCCGTCGGGGCCGGTGGCTTTTTCTTGGGGGGTACGCAGCCGGCAGGACATAGGGGGCTTGCAGGCGGTGGTGCAGGCGGGTCGCCGCATGCGTACGTGCCAGCGCATCGCCGTGATCGGCGGCAGTATGACGTTACTTGCCGTCGCAGCACTTGTTAGGGCAATCGGGCAGGAAGGAAATTTCCACACGCCGGCCATTGTCCACGTCGCCATGCGAATAGACGCGAGCGCTTTTCTTGATGGTCCCGCGTAAAAAACCTAGTTCCTCCAACAGCGCATACGCGGTTTGCAATCTCGATTGCGCAAGGGCCGGTGCTCCCGGTTCACTTTCCTCGGCATGGCCGCTGATCAGTGTCGTTTCTTTGGTTAGGTGATTTGCATAATAGAGTTTTTGGTCGGCTACCCATTTTGCAATGCGGACGATCTCCGAATGCGATATGTGCGAGCTATCTCTCGAAAAGTAGACGTCGAAGTTTTCGCTGGCGATGCATGCGAATACCGGATTGGAGGTGAGAAGACTTAGACCAAGAATAAACTTAAGCATTGTAAATGACGTATCCTGCAATACTGTCGGCATTGTTGATTGCTTGATTCGGATTTTCGGCTCCAAACGCCAAACACTCCTCCATGAAGTATCTGTGATCCTTGGTTCCCATTGTGTCATCGAAATGACTCACCTCATGAATCAGAGTGGAAACTACGGAATCTTTTTCCCATGAGAAGTCTCGCATTGTACAAAAATCGGGATGTATTGCGATCGTATGAGTTACGGTATCCGGCGAACACACTGATGCAGCGACTCCCGATTTGTTCGGATTTGGAACGCATCCAATATGTTTGAATCGCTCGCTATCCCATCGCGTGAAATTGTAGCCTGTGAGTGCCTTTAGTACTCGAGCGATTGCAGTCAGGCCTGTTAATACCGTTATGCGGGTGCCTTCATCGGTTCTGCCGAACCACTGTAATACGCGTGCCTTGTCAGCGTTCGACCAGCGCTGCAAATCCTCGATTCTTTTGTCGACGAGAGAAATGGCTCGATCGCGCTTACTCAATACCATTTCCCGGAATCCCTTGTTTGTCATGTTGTGACATATTTTTTCGGTATTGATTGTTACTTCCACCATCGACCCCGGATTGGTGTTGGTGACTGCGCCTGAGTGTACGAGGAACCATTCTCCGCCGTCATTCACATCAAAATTTTTCATTGCTTCAATGTTCCGTCGTATAGATTTTCAGAGTTGCCGAGACGTCGGTGGCGATCCGATGTGTTTGCCCGGCCGTGTCCGTGGTGCCCGTGAAAATCTGGCCAGTGTCGGTAACGATTCGGTAGCGGATGTTCGCGAGCGGGCGGCGGGAGTCATCGAGCAAGGTGAATTGCTCGTCGTGTACGGCAGCCGATCGAGCAAATGACCGCACGGCTGCATCAGATTTGCGCCCATTCAGCGCCGCAGTCTCTCCTGCAGTAAAAATCATCCGCATGCCGCGCTCAGCATAGAAGATCGGCGACGGGTTGCATCCGCAGACATTCATATCCCCGCTCAATGCCCACTGTTTGCCGTTCGGGCCGGTACCGGGCCAGCGCGGCCCTTGCGGTGCGATGTACCCTTCACGCTTGCAGGCCGTACAGTAGGTCTTCATATCGAGCGTGGCGATATGGACCCTCGGCGGAGGATTGGAACAGGTCACGGTGTCGAGGCCTTCGACAATCACCGCTTCCCCGGCGCGGTCGCCTTTGGCAAGAAAGTAGCGGATCATGGGCGCTACCTCAGTGGGGCATGGACGAGCGGGTGACGACGCTAAATACAACTGACGACGCTACGCCTTGTCGCTCGGGGCTATCGGTGATCGTGTCGCCGTTATCGAGTCCGCTGCCAACGAATGCGAGCGGCGCGAAGTCGGGCCCGTCGGCCAAACCCAGACCGCTCGTCACGCGCGCGATTGAACCGTCCGGATAGTGGATCAGGTCACCGTGGCAGCCTTTCCCAAGTGCGGCGCTACTTCCCACGTCCCGGAAGGCTCGCGCAATACACCGCCGCGCGCTGTTGTCGCGCCACGTACCGCCAGTCTGTAGGCGGGCGGCGCGAGCGGCGGCACATAGGTCGGATCGAACAGGCCCGCAACGCGTTGCCCATCCGCCACGTGAATGCCCCATGAACTGCGCAGCGTTTCGGTAATGCGGTCGCCGTTGCTCAACCGGCTGCCCACCAATGCGAATGGCTTGCCTCCGCTATGGTTGTTTCCCGCGCCGTCGATAATCGCGGCCTCGCTGCCGTCGTCATAGGTCACTACATCGCCGACGCAGGCGACTTCCAATCCAGCCAAGGTCAGGCCGCTGGTTGCGGTGGTGACACGTCCACCGCGTTCCGTGAGCGCGCCAACGGTGGCGAAAAGATGGGTCGGTGCTTTGAGTTCGTTTTTCATCCGGCTTCCCTGTTTCAGTAAATGGAATGGCTGCCTAGAGACGCTATTCCAGATAAGAAACATCGATCAATCGGACGAATATGATTCGGTACCGGTAACTTCTATTACTTGTTCCGTTCCACTTGTTGCATTGACCGCGCGTGCGCGAATGCGTTAGGTCAGATGTCGCGGATAGGCAATGGTGCCGTATCCCGCTTTTGGGTTCGCAAAGGGGATATGAGTGTGCGAGCTACCAGTGCGCCGGCTCAATCGCGGATACTTAGTCTCTGCGCATGCGCAGCAGGAACTTCTGCAGCTTGCCGGTCGGCGTGCGCGGCAGCGTTTCCGCGAACACGAATTCGCGCGGGATCTTGTACGCGGCGAGCCGCTCGCCGCAGAATGCGCGCAGCGCATCCGCATCCGCATCCGCATCCGCATCCGCATCCGCATCCGCATCCGCATCGGGTGCGGTGCCCGCGCGCAGCACGACATGCGCGACGACCGTCTCGCCCCAGTCGGGATGCGGGACGCCGACGACGGCGACCTCCGCGATCCCGGGATGCGCGCCGAGCACGTCCTCCACTTCCTTCGAATAGACGTTCTCGCCACCCGTGACGATCATGTCCTTCAGCCGGTCGACGATGAACAGGTAGCCATCCTGATCGATCCGCGCGATGTCGCCGGTGCGGTACCAGCCGTCCGGCGCGAACGCGGCGCGTGTCGCGGCCGCATCGTCGAGATAGCCGAGCATCATGCTGTCGGTCTTCAGCCAGATTTCGCCGGTCTCGCCCGGCTGCGCGTCGATGCCGTCCATCCGCACGACGCGCAGGTCGACGCCCGGGCCGCCGTGGCGGCCGATCGAGCCGGCCTTCGCGATCTGCTCGTCCGGATACAGCGTCGTGCCGGCCGGGCCTGTTTCGGTCATTCCGTACACCTGAAAGAACGCGTCGCTGCGATACGCGCGCGCAAGCCGTTCGGCCTGCGCGGCGCCGATCGGGCCGCCGCCGTACAGCCATGCGCGCACGCTCGACAGGTCGAACGCCGCGAAGCCGTCGACCGTGTCGAGCGGCAGCGTGTACGACACCGGCGCGCCGAAATACAGCGTCACGCGCTCGCGTTCGACAGCCTGCAGGAAGCGTAGCGGATGGTATTCGCGCAGCAGCACGACGGTGCCGCCCGCGTACAGCGTACCGCCGAACCAGTTGTTGAGCGGTGACGAATGCCAGATCGGCATCGCCATCAGCGTGCGCTCGTTGCGGCCGATACCGATCGCGAGCGCGGCTTGCATCGCCGCGAGCGTCACGGTGTGGTGGCTGTGCACGCAGCCTTTCGGGCGGCCGGTCGTGCCGGACGTATAGAGGATCTGCGCGACGTCGCCGTCGGCCGGCTCGATGCCCGCGAGGCCGTCCATCGTCGCGCACAGCGTGTCGAAGCACGGCACGCCGTCGAGTTCGCCTTCGGTCACGAGCTGTCGTGCGGGATGCACGATGCGCTCAACCACCGGCGCGAGCGCCACGTCGAACAGCAGCGCCTTGCTGCGGCTGTGTTCGAGCAGGTAGTCGACTTCCGGCGCCTGCAGCTTGTGATTGATCGGCACGAACGTCGCGCCGAGCCGCCACGCGCCGAACATGAGGTCGACGAAGGCCGACGTGTTGAAGCACATCGCGGCGACGCGGTCGCCGGCCGCGATGCCGAGCGCGCTCAGCACGGCCGCCGCGCGGTGCGAGCGGGCACGCGCGGCGGCATAGGTGATCGTCGCGGATTCGCTGACGACGAACGGCTTGTCGGGCGTCGCACGGGCGGCGCGGTCGAGGGCGGCGACGAGATTCATCGGGGCTCCGGGCGGGCGAACGAAGGCGAACCGGGATGTAGTCAGCGATCCGCGACGGGCATCAGGCCGGGTACGCGCGCTGCAGCAGCGCGGCGACGTCGAGCGCGTGCGGATCGAAGCCGCCCGCGATGCGGCCCCAATCGGGGGCGGCGAGCCGCGTCGCGATGAACGCGTCGGCGACGGCCGCGGGCGCGTCGCGCCGCAGCAGGCACGCCTGCGCGAGGAGCGCGAGCCGCTGCGCGAACACGCGGGCCGACGCCTCGAGCGTGTCGGCCGGCGCCGCGAGCATCGCGCGCAGCGCATCGAGCGCCGCGCGGATGCGCGGTTCGCCCGCGCCGAGGTCGGCCAGTTCGTCGAACAGCGCGGCGGCCGCGTCGGGTTCGCGCGACACCGCGCGCAGCACGTCGAGGCACATCACGTTGCCGGAGCCTTCCCAGATCGAGTTGACCGGCGCTTCGCGGAACAGCCGCGCGATCGGGCCGTCGTCGACGTAGCCGTTGCCGCCGAACACTTCCATTACCTCGCCGGTCAGCTCGACCGCACGCTTGCAGACCCAGAATTTCGCGGCGGGCGTGACGATGCGCTTCCACGCGCGTTCGCGCGGCGAGTCGTCGCGCTCGAACGCGTCGGCCAGGCGCATCGCGAGCGCGAGCGCGGCCTCGCTTTCGAGCGCGAGATCGGCGAGCACGGTGCGCATCAGCGGCTGCTCGGCGAGCGCGCGGCCGAATGCGTGGCGCTGGCGCGTGTACGCGATTGCCTGCACGACGCCCTGGCGCAGCATCGCCGCGCTGCCGAGCACGCAGTTCAGCCGCGTGTGGGTGGCCATCTCGATGATGGTCGGAATCCCGCGGCCTTCGTCGCCGAGCATGATGCCCCACGCATCGTCCAGCTCGATCTCGCTGCTCGAGTTGCTGCGGTTGCCGACTTTGTTCTTCAGCCGCTGGATCTCGACCGCGTTCTTCGTGCCGTCCGGCCGCCAGCGCGGCACGTAGAAGCACGACGGGCTGCCAGCTTCGGTGCGCGCGACGACGAGGTGCGCGTCGCACATCGGCGCGGAGAAGAACCACTTGTGGCCGCGCAGCCGGTATTCGCCGCCGCGCCCGCCCGCGCCGATCGCGGTCGCGAGCGTCGTGTTCGCGCGCACGTCGGAGCCGCCCTGTTTCTCGGTCATCCCCATGCCGAACCAGGTCGAGCGCTTCTCGGCGACCGGCACGTCGCGCGGATCGTAGTCGTCGCTGTACAGCTTGTCGCGCAGCAGGCCCCACAGCGCGGGTTCCTTCTGCAGCACCGGAATCGCGGCCTGCGTCATCGTCGCCGGGCACAGCGTGCCGGCCTCGATCTGGCCGTGCAGGTAGAAGCCGGCCGCGGTCGCGGCCCAGCGGCCGGGGCGCGATTCGCGGAACGCGAGCGACACGAAGCCTTCGTTGCGGTACAGGCCGAGCAGCGCATGCCAGGCCGGATGGAAGTCGACGCGGTCGATGCGCCGGCCGCGCCGGTCGAACGCGTTCAGCTCCGGCGTGTGGCGGTTCGCTTCGTCGGCGAGCCGCGCGGTGTCGGCGCTGCCGAGCCGTGCGCCGTACGCATCGAGCTGCGGCACGGCCCAGTCGGCGCCCGCGCGGGCGAGCGCCTCGCGCAGTGCGACGTCGGTGGCGAAGAGGTTATAGTCGACCAGTTCGTCGAACTGGTTCGTGACGGCATGGGTCGATTCGGTCATCGGGCTGTCTCCGGTCTCATGCTTCGCGGTCTGCCGATCGGGGCCGCACCGCCGGCGTTTGCGCGCCTGCGCGGGCTTCCGGTGAAACCCCGATCAAACAAACGTGTGTCCGCTGAATTTCAGAGTAGCAAATATGCCGCCGCGACATGTTCAGGTTCCCGAGCCGCCCGGCCAGCCGGCGGCGCAACCCGCGCCCGCATTGCGTCGCCGGCCGCGCCAGTCGCGTGCGCAGGCCACGTCCGATGCGCTCCAGCAGGCGTTCGTTCAGCTTTTGCTCGAGCGCGGCTACGCGAAGGCGACGATCCGCGAGATCGCGGCCGTCGCGGGCGTGAGCATCGGCACCTTCTACGAATACTTCGGCGACAAGCAGAGTCTCGCCGCGCTGTGCATCCACCGGCGCGTGCTGGCGCTGGCCGACCGGCTGCGCGATGTGGCGCACGGGCTGCGCGGCGTGCCGCGCGCCACGCTCGCAGCCGCGCTCGTCGATTTGCAGGTCGATGCAATCGGCGCCGACGCCGCGCTGTGGAGCGCACTCTTCGTGCTGGAGCGGCAGGTGTCGCCGCTCGCCGCGTACCGCCGGCATTACGACGCGTATGTCGCGCTGTGGCGCGATGCGCTCGCGCAGGCAGCCGATCCGCCGCCGGCCGCGCGGCTCGACGGGATCGCACGGATGGCGCATGCGGTCTGCTATGGCGGCGTGTCGCAGGCGCTGCTGACGCTTGGGCCCGCCCTCGATTTCGCCGCGTTGCGCGGCGAGCTGCAAACCGTGCTGCGCACCTATCTGGCGGCGGCTGGCGAGTGACGCTCGGCATGGCCGAGCGGCCGTAGGGGAAATGCCCGATTCGCATGCGTGGCCGGCGGCGCCGAAGTGGCCTGATGCGTCGCGGATACTGAATCATGAGAAAAATGCATGGCCGCCATGACGAACTTTCGATTGTCCGCCGATATTGGCTCGGGCTAAATCATGCGGCATGAGGCAGGCCGCGCGCGTCGCGCGGGCCGGTCCGAAGGACATCAGAAGGAGGAAGCATGCGAAGCGCCACCACGCCCCGTTCGAAACTGCCGGACGTCGGGACGACCATCTTCACGGTGATTGGCCAGCTCGCCGCACAGCACGATGCACTGAACCTGTCGCAGGGCGCGCCGAATTTCGCGCCAGATCCGGCACTCGTCGAGGCCGTCGCACGCGCGATGCGCGACGGCCACAACCAATACGCGCCGATGGCGGGCATAGCGTCGCTGCGCGAGCGGCTCGCGGAGAAGACCGAGGCGCTGTACGGCACGCGCTATGACCCGGGCACCGAGATCACGGTGATCGCGAGCGCGAGCGAAGGGCTTTACGCGGCGATCAGTGCGCTCGTGCATCCGGGCGACGAAGTGATCTATTTCGAGCCGTCGTTCGACAGCTATGCGCCGATCGTGCGGATGCAGGGCGCGACGCCGGTCGCGATCAAGCTGTCGCCCGAGCATTTCCGCGTGAACTGGGACGAAGTGGCCGCGGCGATCACGCCGCGCACGCGGATGATCATCGTCAACACGCCGCACAACCCGACCGCGACCGTGTTCTCGGCCGACGATCTCGAACGGCTCGCGCAACTCACGCGCAATACGGACATCGTGGTCCTGTCGGACGAGGTCTACGAGCACGTCGTGTTCGACGGCGCGCAGCACCAGAGCGTCGCGCGCCATCGCGAACTGGCCGAGCGCAGCGTGGTCGTGTCGTCGTTCGGCAAGTCGTTCCACGTGACCGGCTGGCGGGTTGGCCATTGCATCGCGCCGGCCGAACTGATGGACGAGATCCGCAAGGTGCACCAGTTCATGGTGTTCTCGGCCGATACGCCGATGCAGGTTGCGTTCGCGGAGATCCTCGCGCGGCCGGAAAGCTATCTCGGCCTGTCGGCGTTCTACCAGGCCAAGCGCGACCTGCTCGCGCGCGAGCTGGCCGATTCGCGCTTCGAGCTGCTGCCGAGCGAAGGCTCGTTCTTCATGCTCGCGCGGTTCCGGCACTTCTCGGACGAGCCCGACAGCGACTTCGTGCTGCGCCTGATCCGCGATGCGCGCGTCGCGACGATTCCGCTGTCGGCGTTCTACACCGACGGCACCGATGCAGGCGTGATCCGCCTCAGTTTCTCGAAGGACGACGCGACGCTGATCGAGGGCGCGCGACGGTTGCGTTCGCTGTAATCGCGGGTGCGGCCCGCACACAAGCCGGCGACGCGTACGCCGCACCGAAAGCCACGGATGGGGCCGTCGCACGTGTTCACGCACGGCGCCGGCCGACAAGTCAGGAGATCACGATGAAGCATGCACACACCCTGAAACTCGCGTTCGCACTCGCATGCGCGCTCGGCGCCGGCGCGGCGCTCGCCGACGGCCAGACGCTGCGTTTCGGCCTCGAGGCACAATACCCGCCGTTCGAGTCGAAGGCGCCGAACGGCGACCTGCAGGGCTTCGACATCGACGTCGGCAACGCCGTCTGCCAGACCGCGAAGCTGTCGTGCAAGTGGGTCGAGACGTCGTTCGACGGGCTGATTCCCGCGCTGAAGGGCCGCAAGTTCGACGCGATCAACTCGGCGATGAATGCGACCGAGCAGCGGCGCCAGGCGATCGACTTCACGACGATCATCTACCGCGTGCCGACGCAGCTGATCGCGCGCACCGGCAGCGGCCTGCTGCCGACGCCGGAATCGCTGAAGGGCAAGCACGTCGGCGTGCTGCAGGCGTCGATCCAGGAAACCTACGCGAAGGCGCACTGGGAGCCGGCCGGCGTGGCGGTCGTCCCGTATCAGGACCAGAACCAGGCGTATGCGGATCTCGTGGCGGGCCGCCTCGACGCGACGCTGGTGCTCGCACCGGCCGGCCAGCGCGGCTTCCTGTCGCGTCCGGACGGCAAGGGCTTCTCGTTCGTCGGTCAGCCGGTGCGCGACGACCGGATTCTCGGCAGCGGGATCGCGTTCGGCCTGCGCAAGGGCGACGACGCGCTGAAGGCAAAACTCGATGCGGCGATCGACAAGCTGAAGGCGGACGGCACGGTGAAGTCGCTCGGACAGAAGTACTTCGGCGACATCGACATTTCCACGAAGTAAGCGGGCGCGCGATGCAGAGCCTGGATACGGCCGGTGTGAACGGCGGCCACGGCGGTCACGGCGCCGCGCCGTCGGCAGCCGACGCGCTCGAGGCGGCGCTCGTCGCCGGTTTGGGCGACACGCTCGTTACGCGGTCGGCCGACATTGATCCGCGCTACTTCACCGCGTACAACGAGCCGGCCGGCGTGCGCCCGCGCGCGCTGGTGCGGCCGCGCAGCGTCGACGACGTGTCGCGCACGCTCGCGCTGTGCACGCGGCTCGGACAGCCGGTCGTGCCGCAGGGCGGCCTCACGGGGCTCGCGCGCGGCGCGGTCGCGCTGGGCGGCGAGATCGCGCTGTCGATGGAACGGTTCGCAGGCGTCGAAGCAATCGACGCCGCGGCGGGCACGATGACGGTACGCGCCGGGACGCCGCTGCAGACGGTGCAGGAAGCGGCGGACGAGGCGGGCTTTACGTTCGGTGTCGATCTGGGCGCGCGCGGTTCGTGCCAGATCGGCGGCATGCTCGCGACCAACGCGGGCGGCACGCGCGCGATTCGCTATGGAATGATGCGCGAGCAGGTGCTCGGGCTCGAGGTCGTGCTCGCCGACGGTACCGTCGTGTCGTCGATGAACCGGATGCTGAAGAACAACGCGGGCTACGATCTGAAGCAACTGTTCATCGGCAGCGAAGGGACGCTCGGCGTTGTCACGCGCGCCGTGCTGCGGCTGCATCCGAAGCTCGCCGCGCCTGCCACCGCGCTCTGCCGCGTGCATGGCTACGACGCTGTCGTCGGGTTGTGGAACCGCATGCGCGCGCTACCGGAGATCGTCAGCTTCGAAGCGATGTGGCCGGCGTTCTACGACTACGTGGCACGCCACACACCTGGCGTCGTCGCGCCGTTTCCGGGCGACGGCGGCTTCGCGGTGCTGATCGAATGCGCGACGAGCGCACCGGGCGGCGATGCGCATCAGGCGCTCGAATCCGGCCTGGCGGATGCGATCGACGCGGGGCTCGTCGACGATGCGGCGCTGGCGACATCGGAGCGGCAGGCGCGCGACCTGTGGACATTGCGCGAAGGTCTCGCGATCGATGCGCTGCCGCATCTGGTGAACTTCGACGTCAGCCTGCCGACGGGGGAACTGGGGCGGTTCGCCGAACGCTGCGAAGCGGCATTGCGTGCACTCTGGCCCGATATCACATGCCTGTTCTTCGGCCACGTCGGTGACGGCAACGTGCATATCGGCGTGTCGTTCGCCGGCATGCGCGACACGGATGCCGACGCGATCGATCGGTGCGTGTACGCGGTCGTGCGGGACATGGGCGGCTCGGTGTCGGCGGAGCACGGCATCGGCATGCTCAAGCGTGCCTATCTCGCACATACGCGCAGCGAAGCCGAAATCGGCCTGATGCGTCGCCTGAAAGCCGCGCTCGATCCCGCCGGCGTGCTCAATCCCGGCAAGGTGCTCTGATCGGCGCGAGCCTATGACGACGCGCGTCAACCGTCGACCCAGCGCAGCGCGCCGATCTTCAGGTGTTCGACGACGCTGCGCGCCCAGTCGAGCTCCGCGTTGAGCAGCACGAGCGCATGCTCGTTCTGCAGCAGGAACAGGCGCGGCACCTGATCGTTCTGCGCGGCGTTGCGCAGCGACTCGAGGCGTTCGCGTTCGGCTTCGAGCGCGGCGATGCGACGCTCGAGCTGCTGGCGCGCATCGTCGGCGTCGAGCAGCGGCAGGAATGCGAGGCCGGCGCCGAACGCCGGAAACTCGCGCGCGGGCTCCGCGAGCAGCGCATGCAGCCACGCCTGGCCAGCCGTATGCCCGGCTTCGGTCAGCGTGTACAGCGTGCGCTCGGGAAACGCACCGTCGCGCTCGGTGTCGTGCACGGCGATCAGCCCGTCGCGCAGCAGCCGGTCGATCGTCTGGTAGAGGCTCGTGCGCTGCCGCACGTTGACGACTTCGTCGTAGCCGCGCGCCTTCAGCTGCTGCAGCATTCCATACGGATGCATTGGCGTTTCGGTGAGCGTCGCGAGGACGGCGAGCGCGAGCGGAGACGGGCGGCTCGATGTCATGAATAGTTTTTCTATATCTAGTAACACTATAACTAGTATTAACTAGACTATCACATTCCACAAGGGTTTCAGCCGAGATGTGAGCGCTTCGCGGCCGGTGCGACGGTTTCCATCGTCGCGAGACCATGCACGATTCCGCAATCCTCGACCGAATGTTCGCCGACGCACTGGCGGCGCAGTTCGGTGAGCTGGTCGCGCAGATGCGTCAGTTCGGCGAGGCGCGCATCGACGTGGCCGATGTGCTCGTCGAGCAGCGCGTTGATCGAATCGCACGGGTCGGCGGGCGTGTCGGTGAGCTGCAGCAGCGTGCGGATTTCGTCGTGCGCCATGTCGAGCGCGCGGCAGTTGCGGATGAAGCGCAGCCGTTCGACGTGCACGTCGGTGTAGTTGCGGTAGTTCGAATCGGTGCGCTCCGCATCCGGCATCAGCCCCTCCTTCTCGTAGAAGCGGATCGTTTCCGGCGTGCAGCGGGCCGCCTTGGCCAGTTCGCCGATCTTCATGGCTTTCTCCGTTGCAAGGGTTGACCTTGTAGTGGCTTCAGGGTGTTAACTCTACACCGTCAAGCCATAGAGGAGGTTGTCATGACCGACGCCCAGCGTACCCACGACCCACGACACCGTCATGCCGGCGGCGCCGATGCGTGTTGCGCCGACGCGCGCGCCACGCAGGCGGCGACCGTTGCCGATGCGGCGCCGGCGGCCGGCGAGCACGCGCACGGCGACGCGGCAACGCGCGGCGCGCAGCCGCATGAATGCGGTCACGACCATGACCACGATCACGCAGCCGCGCACGACACGGCGCACGATCACGGCGGCGGCGACCATGCCGATCACGCGCATGGCGACCACGCGCATGGCGACGGACACGGCGCGGCGTGCTCGCACGACCACGCGGCACATGACCATGCTGGTCACGACCACGACCACGACCACGACCACGACCACGACCACGACCACGACCACGACCACGCGGCCGGCGCCTGCTGTGCGCCTGCCGCGCTGACGCTCGCGCCGCTGCCTGTCGCGCAGGCGACCGCGTCGGGTCACGTGCGCTCCGCGTTCCGGATCATGCAGATGGACTGCCCGACCGAGGAAACGCTGATCCGCAAGAAGCTCGGCGGGATGCAGCAAGTGTCGGCGCTCGAATTCAACCTGATGCAGCGGATGCTGACCGTCGAACACGTACCGGGCGCGCAGCCTGCGATCGAAAGCGCGATCCGCACGCTCGGGATGACGCCGGAGGCCGCGTCGGCCGACGCACCGGCGACGCCCGTCGCGCCGCCGCCCGCGAAGCCGTGGTGGCCGCTCGCGCTGGCCGGCGTCGCCGCGATCGCGTCCGAGGCCGTGAGCTGGGGTGGCCTGCCGGTGTGGCCGTCGGCCGTGCTGGCGCTCGCGGCGGTGCTCGCGTGCGGGCTCACCACCTACAAGAAGGGCTGGATCGCGATTCGCAACGGCAACCTGAACATCAACGCGCTGATGAGCATCGCGGTGACGGGGGCGATGGCGATCGGCCAGTGGCCGGAAGCCGCGATGGTGATGGTGCTGTTCACGATCGCCGAGCTGATCGAGGCGAAGTCGCTCGATCGCGCGCGCAACGCGATCCAGGGCCTGATGCAGCTCGCGCCGGACACCGCGACCGTGCAGGACGCCGACGGCACCTGGCGCACGATCGAGGCCGCGCAGGTGGCGCTCGGCGCGGTCGTGCGCGTGAAGCCGGGCGAGCGGATCGGGCTGGACGGCGAAGTCGTCGCGGGCCGCTCGACGGTGAACCAGGCGCCGATCACCGGCGAGAGCCTGCCGGTCGACAAGACGGCCGGTGACGCGGTGTACGCGGGCACGATCAACGAAGCGGGGTCGTTCGACTATCGCGTGACGGCGATTGCCGCCAACTCGACGCTCGCGCGGATCATCCATGCGGTCGAGGAGGCGCAGGGTGCGAAGGCGCCGACGCAGCGCTTCGTCGACCAGTTCGCGCGCGTCTATACGCCGATCGTGTTCGCGATCGCGCTGCTGGTCGCGGTCGTGCCGCCGCTCGTGCTGGGCGGCGCGTGGCACGACTGGATCTACCGCGCGCTGGTGCTGCTCGTGATCGCCTGCCCGTGCGCGCTGGTGATCTCGACGCCGGTGACGATCGTGTCGGGGCTCGCGGCCGCGGCACGGCGCGGGATTCTCGTGAAGGGCGGCGTGTATCTGGAAGAAGGCCGCAAGCTCGCGTGGCTCGCGCTCGACAAGACCGGCACGATCACACACGGCAAGCCGGTGCAGACCGATTTCGACCTGCATGCAACGGACGTCGACGCCGCCCGCGTGCGTCAGCTCGGCGCAAGCCTCGCGGCGCGCTCCGATCATCCGGTGTCACAGGCGATCGCCGCGGCGGTGCGCGACGCGCAGGTGGCGGCATTCGCCGATGTAGAGGAGTTCGAAGCGCTCGTCGGGCGCGGCGTGCGCGGCACGATCGACGGCGCACGCTACTGGCTCGGCAACCACCGGCTCGTCGAGGAGCTCGAACGCTGCTCGCCGGCGCTGGAGGCGAAGCTCGATGTGCTCGAGCGGCAGGGCAAGAGCGTCGTGATGCTGGTCGACGACACGCGCGTGCTCGGCATCTTCGCGGTGGCCGACACGATCAAGGACACCAGCCGTGCGGCGATCGCCGACCTGCACGCGCTCGGCATCCGCACCGCGATGCTGACCGGCGACAACCCGCACACCGCGCAGGCGATCGCGCAGCAGGCCGGCATCGACGATGCGCGCGGCAACCAGTTGCCCGGGGACAAGCTCGCGGCGGTCGAGGAGCTGTCGGCGGGCGGCGCGGGGGCGGTCGGGATGGTCGGCGACGGGATCAACGACGCACCGGCGCTCGCGCGCGCCGACATCGGCTTCGCGATGGGCGCGATGGGCACCGACACCGCGATCGAGACGGCCGACGTCGCGCTGATGGACGACGACCTGCGCAAGATTCCCGCGTTCGTGCGGCTGTCGCGCGCGACGCACCGCGTACTGGTGCAGAACATCGGCTTCGCGCTCGGCGTGAAGGTCGTGTTCCTCGGCCTCACGGTCGCGGGGCTCGGCACGATGTGGATGGCCGTGTTCGCCGACGCGGGCGCGAGCCTGATCGTCGTCGGCAACGGGTTGCGGCTGCTGTCGAAGTCGGGCGTGTTTGACGGCGCGCAGTCGCAGCGATGAGGCGCGGGCGATGAGCTTCCTGAAACGGCTCCTGGGCGGGCACGGGCGCGGGCACGGCGGCGGGTACGGCAGTGGCGGCCATGGCGGTGGGCATCACGGCGGGCATCACGGCGGAGCGGGCCGGGAAGGTCATGGCGGGCACGACACACGCGGCCGCGATCGTCATGGCTGGGGCTGGCAGCTGTCGGCCGGCGCGCAGGGCGGCCCGGGCGGCCCGGGCGGCAACGTGCCGTCGCGCCAGCTCGCCTGCGCGGGTTGCGGCGCAATCAACGCGGCGGACGCACGATTCTGCGCGCAGTGCGGCGTGTCACAGCGCGGCAGGGCGTGTAGCCGCTGCCACGCGGCGCTGGCCGACGACGCGCGCTTCTGTCCGGGCTGCGGCACGCAGGCCGGGTAAGGCTCGATCGCCAGTCGGCGTGCCGGTGTGACAGCGGATCTCGACGACGGCATGGCGCCTGCAACGGGCGCCGCCTTGCACCGCGCACCGGCTTGTGCCGGAATACCCAAGCCCAAGCCCAAGCCCAAGCCTCAGCCAGCCGCTCAACGCAGCGGCAAATGAATCTCGGTGCGCAGGTCGGCCTGCGCCGCATCCATCGGCGTATTCAGATACAGCTCGAACGGCGGCGCGTCGGCGGCTTCGCGGCCCGAGTGACGCAGCCAGTCGCCGTACAGCCACTGGTAGGCCGTCTTCAGGTCCGCATATGGCCCCGTATGCAGCAGCACCGCGTACTCGCCACCGGCGACGGTCATGCGCTCGACGGGCGGCGCCGGCTCGATGTCCGGCACGCCGTCGGCCGGCACGAAGCACGCTTTCGCGCGCAGTTGCGCTTCCGGCGTGGTATCCGGATCGTCGTAGAAGATTCCGATCATCTTCGCGCCGGGGCCGATCAGCCCGTGCTGCGCGACCCATGCGCCGATCTGCCCGAACGCGTCGCCGACCTTCAGGTATGCGCCCGTATGCGCAATCGCATAACCGCGCAGTTCCGGCTGCCGCCGGATCTCGACTTCATGCTTGAACATGTCTTCCTCTCCTCGCTGTAACGGATAGATCGGCAGATGGATCGCGGTGCGCCGGTGCTGCGCGGGCGAACTCGGGCGACGCGTGTCGCATGGCGGACCCACGCGGACGTTTCGGCTTTCGTGTCGACGGTCATGCGCGCGCTCCCGGCAGGAATCGACGCCACGGTAGCACGCCGCCGATTGATCAATCGTGCGGAGATGCGTAGGGCCGATAAATCCGCCCCTTTTTTATTTCGCCGAAATGGGGTCTCGCCCCGCTGATAAATGTCTAAAGTTAAAGACGGTGAAATCGGGTGATCGCGTCATTTTTCTCGGGTAAGTTGCTCGCACGGCAACGCACGATTTTCGAAGTACGCAGGTAGTTCGTCGATGTTCAATCGCAACGCCACGTTTTTCGGGAGAAGAAGACATGGATGCTTCCAGCTTCATCACGTCGCTGCAGACCACATTGGGCGGATACCTGCCCAAGATCGCCGGTGCGATCGGCATCCTGGTGATCGGCTGGCTGATCGCCGTGGCCGTGCGAGCCGGTACGCTCCGGCTGCTCAACGCGTTGAAGGTCGATCAGCGGATCAACGAAAGCACCGGCCAGGGCGCGTATGTCGAGCGGATCATCGCCGGCGGGCTGTTCTGGCTCGTGCTGCTCGTCACAGCAGTGGGCATCTTCAACGTGCTCAACCTGTACGCGGTGTCCAATCCGTTCTCGCTACTGGTCACGCACATCGTCAATTACCTGCCGAACCTGATCGGCGGCACGGCGCTCACGCTGATCGCGTGGCTCATCGCATCGCTGCTGCGCAGCCTCGCGAACCGCGCGCTGAAGGCCAGCAAGGTCGACGACAAGCTGTCCGAAAGCGCAGGTATGCAGCCGATGAGCGGTTATCTCGGCGACGTGCTGTTCTGGCTCGTGATCCTGATGTTCCTGCCGGCGATCCTCGCATCCTTCGCGCTGTCCGGCCTGCTGTCGCCGGTGCAGGGGATGGTCGACAAGCTGCTCGCGATCGTGCCGAACCTGTTCGCGGCCGCGGTGATCGGCATCGTCGGCTGGATCGTCGCGCGCGTGCTGCGCGGCCTCGTGACGAACCTGCTGGTCGCCGCCGGCGCCGACCGCCTCACCGCGCGTCTCGACAGCCCGACGCCGGTGCGCGTGTCGAGCCTGATCGGCACGATCGTGTACGTATTCGTGTTCGTGCCGACGCTGATCTCCGCGCTCGACGCGCTGAAGATCGACGCGATCTCGATTCCCGCCACCAACATGCTGAACCAGTTCCTCGGCGCGGTGCCGGACATCGTCGCGGCAATCGTGATCGTGCTCGTCACGTTCTATTTCGCGCGCTTCGTCGCGTCGCTCGCGCAGAAGCTGCTGGAAGCCGCCGGCGCCGACGGGCTGCCGGCCGTGCTCGGCGTCGAGCGCGTGTTCTCGGGGATCCTGCAGCCGTCGGTGCTGGTCGCACGGCTGATCGTGTTCTTCGCGATGTTGTTTGCGGCGGTCGAGGCCGCGAACCGGCTCGGCTTCACGCAGGTGCGCGACGTCGTCACACTGTTCATCGAATTCGGCGGCCACGTGCTGATGGGCGGCGTGATCCTCGTGATCGGCGTGTGGCTCGCGGGCCTCGCGCGCCGCGTGATCGAGCAGGCCGACCGCGAACACAGCGTGCTGTTCGCACGGATCGCGCAATTCGCGATCCTTGGCCTCGTGTTCGCGATGGGGCTGCGCGCGATGGGCATCGCCAACGAGATCGTGCAGCTCGCGTTCGGCCTCGTGCTCGGTGCGATCGCGGTGGCGGTCGCGCTGTCGTTCGGCCTCGGCGGCCGCGAAGCGGCCGGCAAGCTGCTCGACCGCTGGTTCAACCAGCGCGGCGGCGGCCAGTAACGCGGGTGAACGTCGGCGCTTCGGCCGCTTTGCGCGGCCGGACGGTGCGTGCGTGGCGGCCGCGGCCCGCGGCCGTCATTTCCGTCGGCGAAATGTCAGCCGCGATCTTTGCCGAATTTCGATAACACGTCGTTTAATGACCCTCTAGCATCGATTCTCAGTCGCGCGGGCCGGCAGGCCGGCGCCTTTCAGGAGAATCCGATGAAAGCAGAGTCGAATGGCCGGCCCGCCGCCGGCGCCAAGTCGTCCGGCCAGCCCGCGCTGCAGCAGACGCTCGGGACCTGGCAACTGTGGGGCATCGCGGTCGGCCTCGTGATTTCCGGCGAATACTTCGGCTGGAGCTACGGCTGGGCGAGTGCCGGCACGCTGGGTTTCGTGGTCACCGCGCTGTTCGTCGCGGCGATGTACACCACCTTCATCTTCAGCTTCACCGAACTGACGACGTCGATCCCGCACGCGGGCGGCCCGTTCGCGTATGCGCGCCGCGCGTTCGGCCCGGCGGGCGGCTATCTCGCCGGCGCGGCGACGCTCGTCGAGTTCGTGTTCGCGCCGCCCGCGATCGCGCTCGCGATCGGCGCGTACCTGCACGTGCAGTTTCCGGGGCTCGAACCGAAGAACGCGGCGATGGGCGCGTATCTCGTGTTCATGGCGCTGAACATCGTCGGCGTACAGATCGCGGCGACCTTCGAGCTGGTCGTCACGCTGTTCGCGATCTTCGAGCTGCTGGTGTTCATGGGCGTCGTGTCGCCAGGCTTCGCGTGGAGCAACTTCATGAAGGGCGGCTGGTCGGGCGCCGATCATTTCAGCGTCGGCGCATTCCACGGGATGTTCGCGGCGATCCCGTTCGCGATCTGGTTCTTCCTCGCGATCGAAGGCGTCGCGATGGCCGCCGAGGAGGCGAAGAACCCGAAGCGCTCGATCCCGATCGCCTACGTGGCCGGCATCCTGACCCTCGTCACGCTGGCGGTCGGCGTGATGGTGTTCGCCGGCGGCGCGGGCGACTGGACCAAGCTCGCGAACATCAACGACCCGCTGCCGCAGGCGATGAAATACATCGTCGGCTCGAACAGCGGCTGGATGCACATGCTCGTGTGGCTCGGGCTGTTCGGGCTCGTCGCGTCGTTCCACGGGATCATCCTCGGCTATTCGCGCCAGATCTTCGCGCTGGCTCGCGAAGGCTACCTGCCTGAGTGGCTCGGGAAGGTGCATCCGCGCTTCAAGACGCCGCATCGCGCGATTCTCGCGGGCGGCGTGGTCGGGATCGCCGCGATCTACAGCGACGAGCTGATCCAGTTCGGCGGCCAGACGCTCACCGCGAACATCGTGACGATGTCGGTGTTCGGCGCGATCGTGATGTATATCGTAAGCATGGCGGCGCTGTTCAAGCTGCGCCGCTCGCAGCCGAACCTGGAGCGGCCGTTCCGTGCGCCGCTGTACCCGTTCTTCCCGGCATTCGCGATCGTTGCGGCCCTGATTTGCCTCGGGACGATGGTGGTCTTCAACGGGCTGGTGGCGATGGTGTTCGTCGCGTTCCTCGCGCTCGGCTACGCGTACTTCCTCGCGACCCGTTCGCAGCGCGCGAGCGCACCGGGCGACGTGCTGCTCGAGGAGTGACGATGGCGAACCTGCAAGGCCGTTCGTGACGGCATCCGGCGCGCTCCGTCGAACGGGCGCGCCGTCGCCGTCCGGCAAGGATGGGCAAGGACTGGCAAGGAGATTCGAACGATGTCCTATACCGAGACGATCGGCCCGCGCACGTACCGTTTCGCGGACCTGAAGACGCTGCTCGCGAAGGCGAGCCCGCTGCGCTCGGGCGACCAGCTCGCCGGCGTTGCAGCGGCGAGCGAGGAGGAGCGCGTGGCGGCGAAGATCGCGCTCGCGGGCGTGCCGCTGAAGGCGTTCCTGAACGAAGCGGTGATTCCGTACGAGCACGACGAGGTCACGCGCCTGATCCTCGACGATCACGACGCGGCCGCGTTCGCGGAAATCTCGCACCTCACCGTCGGCGATTTCCGCAACTGGCTGCTGTCGCCCGCGGCCGACGGTGCGGCGCTCGAGCGGATCGCGCCGGGCCTCACGCCCGAGATGGTCGCGGCCGTGTCGAAGCTGATGCGCAACCAGGACCTGATCGCGGCGGCGCGCAAACGCCGCGTCGTCACGCGCTTTCGCAACACGGTCGGGCTGCCCGGCCGGATGTCGGTGCGGCTGCAGCCGAACCACCCGACCGACGACGTGAAGGGCATCGCCGCGTCGATGCTCGACGGGCTGATGTACGGCTGCGGCGACGCGATGATCGGCATCAACCCGGCGACCGACAGCCTCGCGGCGATCGTGAAGCTGCTCGCGATGATCGACGGATTCCGCGAACGCTACGGCGTGCCGACGCAGTCGTGCGTGCTCACGCACGTGACCAACACGATCGCGGCGATCGAGAAGGGCGCGCCGGTCGACCTGGTGTTCCAGTCGATCGCGGGCACCGAGAAGGCGAACGCGAGCTTCGGGATCTCGCTCGCGCTGCTCGGCGAGGCGCGCGAGGCTGCGTTGTCGCTCAAGCGCGGCACGGTCGGCAACAACCTGATGTACTTCGAGACGGGGCAAGGCAGTGCCCTCTCGGCGAACGCACATTTCGGCGTCGACCAGCAGACCTGCGAGGTGCGTGCGTATGCGGTGGCGCGCAAGTTCGAGCCGTTCCTCGTGAACACGGTGGTCGGCTTCATCGGGCCGGAATACCTGTACGACGGCAAGCAGATCATCCGCGCGGGGCTCGAGGATCACTTCTGCGGGAAGCTGCTCGGCGTGCCGATGGGCTGCGACATCTGCTACACGAATCACGCGGAAGCCGACCAGGACGACATGGACACGCTGCTGACGCTGCTCGGTGCGGCCGGCATCAACTTCATCATGGGCATTCCGGGCGCGGACGACGTGATGCTGAACTACCAGAGCACGTCGTTTCACGACCAGCTCTATGTGCGCGAGGTGCTCGGCCTGCGCCGCGCGCCCGAGTTCGAGGAATGGCTGGAGACGATGGAGATCGCCGACGCGCATGGCGCGCTGCGCGCCGCGAATGCGCGCGTGCCGCTGCTCGCGGGGGCGAACGACTGGATGGGGATTTCCGCATGAGCGACGCCGTCGAAAAGAATCCGTGGGCGCAGCTGAAGTCGTTCACGAATGCGCGGATCGCGCTCGGCCGCGCGGGCAACAGCCTGCCGACCGCGCCGCTGCTCGCGTTCAACCTGTCGCACGCGCAGGCGCGCGACGCCGTGCACCAGCCGCTCGACGCGGACGCGCTGCGCCGCGAGATCGAGGCAGCCGGCCTGCTGCCGACACTCGGCGTGCAGAGCGCCGCGCCGGACCGCGACCACTATCTGCGCCGGCCCGATCTCGGCCGCAAGCTGTCGGATGACAGCCGCGGGCTGCTTGCCGGTTACGGCGCCGCGCTCGACGACGCGCCCGACGTCGTGTTCGTGGTCGGCGACGGGCTGTCGGCGTTCGCGGCCGCGAAGCAGGCGCTGCCGTTGCTGCAGGCCGTGCGGCCGCGGCTCGACGCGGACGGTTGGCGGATCGGCCCGGTGGTGGTCGCGACGCAGGCGCGCGTCGCGCTCGGCGACGAGATCGGCGAATTGCTGCGTGCGAAGGTCGTCGCGATGCTGATCGGCGAACGGCCGGGGCTCAGCTCCCCGGACAGCCTCGGCGTATACCTGACGTGGGCGCCGAAGGTCGGCTGCCACGACGCGCTGCGCAACTGCATCTCGAACGTGCGGCCCGAAGGGCTGCCGCATGCCGCCGCCGCGCACAAGCTGCATTACCTGATGACGCACGCGCGCCGGCTCGGCCTCACGGGCGTCGGGTTGAAGGACGACAGCGATGCGCTGTTGCCGCGCGCGGAAGCGGAGCGGATCGGGGCGGACTGAAGCGGGCCGCGCGAGGCGCCGTCGCGTGGCGGTATGGGTGCCGTTCGGGCGGCCTGCCGGGCGGCTGGCGACGCCTTTGTCATTCGGCTACCTGAACAGTCGCTCGCACAGAAAATCGACGAACACACGCAGCTTCGGCGACAACTGCCGGCTCGACGGCCACACGATCGAGAACTGCCCCGGTGCGATCCGGTAGTCGTCGAGCACGGTGACGAGCGCACCCGTGTCCAGCGCGTCGCGTGCGAGGAAGTCGGGCATGTAGCCGATGCCGAGCCCCGCCATGACCGCGCCGCGCAGCGCTTCCATGTTGTTGCAGGTCATCGCGGTGCGCAGCTTCAGCGGCGTGCCGTCGTCGGCGGCAAGCGCCCAGTCCTGCAGCTTGCCCGTGGTCGGAAAGCAGTAGCGCACGCAATCGTGCGCTTCGAGATCGTGCGGGGCCTGCGGCGTGCCGGCTTGCGCGAGATACGCGGGCGTCGCGCACAGCACGAACGCGAACGGGCCGAGCCGCCGCGACATCAGGCTCGAATCCGACAGCGGACCGCTGCGGATCACCGCGTCGAAGCCGCCTTCGACGACGTCCACCATCCGGTCGTTGAAATCCAGGTCGAGCTCCACATCCGGATAGCGCTGCCGGAATTCGGGCAGCACCGGCAGCAGGAACCGGTAGCCGATCACCGGCAGGCTCACGCGCAGCTTGCCGCGCGGGCGTTGCGCGGATGCCGTCACGGTCGCCTCCGCATCGCGAAAATCCTCGAGGATCCGCTGGCAGCGTTCGTAGAAATGGCGCCCTTCGTCGGTCAGCGTGACGCGCCGCGTCGTGCGGTTGAACAGGCGCACGCCGAGCGACTGCTCGAGCCGCGCGATCGTTTTGCCGACCGCGGAGGCCGAGATGCCGAGCGCGCGGCCGGCCGCGACGAAGCTGAGCGCTTCGGCGGTGCGGACGAAGGCGGCGATGCCGTTCAGGTTTTCCATCGATGCGAGTGTGCCGGCAGCAAGCGGGTTATTGCGGAATTTTAAGCCGTTATATCCGGAGTCTTGCGTGGTTTTTCGATGATTGAATCGGATTTATCTTTGATTGCTCTTGAGGCGCATCCGCGCCCGCTTTTCGAGGAGCGATGATGGATCACCCGTTTTCAGCCGTTTCAGCGAGGTCGGCACGCCGGCGCGCGTGGGTGCTGGCCGCCGTCTGCATGGCCGCCGTCGCGCTGCCGCTGTCGTTTTCGGGCGGCGCGGTCGCGACGCCCGCGATCGGGCGCGACCTGCACGGCGGGCCGGTCGCGATGAACTGGATCACCAACGCGTTCATGCTCGCGTTCGGCAGTTTCCTGATGGCGGCGGGCGCGCTGGCCGACCAGTTCGGCCGCAAGCGCGTGTTCGCGATCGGCGTCGGCGGGTTCACGCTGATGTCGGTCGCGCTCGCGTTCGCGCCGTCGATGCTCGCGGTCGACCTGTTGCGCGCCGCGCAGGGGCTCGCGGCGGCCGCAGCGCTCGCGGGCGGCACGGCCGCGCTCGCGCAGGAGTTCGACGGCACGGCGCGCACACGTGCGTTCAGCCTGCTCGGCACGACGTTCGGGATCGGGCTCGCGTTCGGGCCTGTGCTCGCCGGCGGCCTGATCGCGCACTACGGCTGGCGCGCGATCTTCGTCACGGGCGCGGCGGCAGGCGCCGCGTCGCTCGCGTTCGGGCTGCCGCGCATGCACGAGTCGCGCGATCCGCATGCGACGGGGCTCGACTGGCCGGGCACGATCGCGTTCACCGCCGCACTCACGCTGTTCACGTTCGGCGTGATCGAGGCACCCGCGCGCGGCTGGACGCATCCGCTCGTCGTCGCGCTGCTGGCGGGCGCGGCGCTCGGCGCATGCGCGTTCGTCGCGATCGAGACGCGCGTCGCGCGGCCGATGCTCGACCTGTCGCTGTTCCGCATTCCGCGCTTCGTCGGCGTGCAGGTGCTGCCGATATCGACCTGCTCCTGCTACATCGTGCTGCTCGTCGTGCTGCCGCTGCGCTTCATCGGCATCGACGGCTTCGGCGAAATCGACGCGGGCTGGCTGATGCTTGCGATCTCCGCGCCGATGCTCGTCGTACCGCTCGTCGCAGCGGCGCTCACGCGCTGGCTGTCGGCCGGCGTGATCTCGGGGCTCGGGCTCCTGCTCGCGGCAGCGGGCCTCGTATGGCTGGGCGTCGCGCTGCGCGGCGGCGCGGGGCCGGCGGCGATCGCGCCGATGCTCGCGATCGGCGTCGGGGCCGGCATGCCGTGGGGGCTGATGGACGGGCTGTCGGTCAGTGTCGTGCCGAAGGAGCGCGCGGGGATGGCCACCGGGATCTTCAGCACGACGCGCGTCGCGGGCGAGGGGATCGCGCTCGCGATCGTCGGTGCGGTACTCGCGACGCTCGCGCACGCCGATTTGCGGCAGATGGCGACGGGCAGTTCCGATGCGACACTGCGGGCGGCCGCGCTGCTCGCGACCGGCGATCTCGCCGGTGCGGCGGCCGGGTTGCCGGGCGTTGCGCGGGCCGCGCTGCTCGCGAGCTATACGCATGCGTTCGATCGGCTGCTGATCGGGCTCGCGGTCGTCACGGTGCTGTGCGCGGGCATCGTGTTCGCGTTTCTGGGTGCGCGGCCGGCGATTGCGGAGCGGCGCGGCGATGAAGGTGAGCAGCCGCGTGGCGAAGCGCGGGCGCGGCGCCGGACCGAACCGGCTTGCGCGGACGGGAGCGGGCGGTAAGGGTGATGCCGCGTCGGGGGCGGGCATTGCGGCAAGCTCGGTCGTGCATCCCGCGCCCGCCACGGTCTTGTAGCGGCGAACTGCGTTCCGAGTTCCGCGCGCACCAGCGCACCAGCGGCGGACGGCGGGCGGCGGGTGAGCCGCACCGCGCGCGCCCGCACGTGTGGACACCGCGCTTCGGCGACGTCACTGCACGTCACGTCACCCCAGCACGAGCGACGGCAATCCCGGGTCGGCGCGCGCCTGCGCGCTTTCCACCTCGACGACCACGTAGCGCAGCGCATCCGGCCACAGATGCGCGCGGCTTCTCGCATCTTCGTCGATCGTCGCGCGCCCTTGCACGAGCCACGTCGTCTGCCGGACGAAATCGACGAACAGCAGCGCGATCGCCGGATTCACGAGCAGGTTGCCGATCGTGTTGAACAGGTTGTTGCCCGCGAAGTCGGGCAGCACGAGCGTGCCGCGATCGGGCAGGTCGACGAGCGGGGCGAACGAACCGTCCGCGCGCGGCTGGCGGCCGCGATACGAGCAGTCGCTGTCGCCCGCCGCGTTCGCGGTCGCGACGATCAGGAACGCCTGTTCGCGGATGAACGCGACGACATCGTCGCTGAGGGGGCCCGGATCGTTCATGGTGTCGGTCGGCGCGTGGCCGATACATGCGGATCGGCGTTCCACACGCAAGCGACATGCCATGTGGCGAGTGTTGCGCACGGTGACGCGTGCGCCGATGCGCTGTGGTAAATCCGAACACCCGCCGCGCGGCTGTACCGCCGCGGTGTTCAGAATCGGGACACTCGTTTTCCGTGCGCTGGCCCTGCCCCTGGCGAACGGCCGGATGCACCGCTCCTGTTGCGTTTTCGGCCGGTGTGGCACGCATGTTGCGTAAACCGTGCAGCGCGATCCAACCGGCGCTCTATTCACACAAGCACGATGAACAGGAGACATGTATGAACCCGTTTGACCTGAAACAACTGGGCCTCGACGTCGAATATCCGTACCGTCAGCAGTACGACAACTACATCGGCGGCAAGTGGGTTCCGCCGGTGAAGGGCGAGTATTTCGAGAACGTGTCGCCGATCAACGGCAAGCCGTTCTGCCGCGTACCGCGCTCGGGCGCCGACGACATCGAGCTCGCGCTCGATGCCGCGCACGCCGCGCGCCGCAAGTGGGGCAAGACGTCGGTCACCGAGCGCGCGAACCTGCTGCTCGTCGCCGCCGACCGGATGGAAAAGAACCTGAAACTGCTCGCGGTGGCCGAGACGATCGACAACGGCAAGCCGCTGCGCGAGACGATGGCGGCCGACCTGCCGCTCGCGATCGACCACTTCCGCTATTTCGCGGGCTGCATCCGCGCGCAGGAAGGCGGCATTTCCGAGATCGACGACAACACCGTCGCGTATCACTTCCACGAGCCGCTCGGCGTCGTCGGCCAGATCATCCCGTGGAACTTCCCGTTGCTGATGGCGGCATGGAAGCTCGCGCCGGCGCTCGCGGCCGGATGCTGCATCGTGATGAAGCCGGCCGAGCAGACGCCTGCGTCGGTGATGGTGCTGATGGAGCTGATCGGCGATCTGTTCCCGGCCGGCACGATCAACATCGTGAGCGGCTTCGGCAAGGAAGCGGGCGAAGCGCTCGCGACCAGCAAGCGGATCGCGAAGATCGCGTTCACCGGCTCGACGCCGGTCGGCAAGCACATCCTGCGCGCGGCGGCCGACAACCTGATCCCGTCGACGGTCGAACTGGGCGGCAAGAGCCCGAACATCTTCTTCGCGGACGTGCTCGACCAGGACGACGCGTTCCT
>NZ_QTPW01000051.1:0-31837 GCF_003857965.1 Burkholderia sp. Bp9031 | reverse complement strand
GGGATTCGGCACCGGTGCGATCTCGATCGCGATGATCGAGGGCAGCGCGCTGGGCGGCGGCTTCGAAGCCGCCCTCGCGCACCACTACATGCTCGCGCAGAAGGGCGTGAAGCTCGGTTTTCCCGAGATCGCGTTCAACCTGTTCCCGGGCATGGGCGGCTATTCGCTGGTCGCGCGCAAGGCGGACCGCGGGCTCGCGGAATCGCTGATCTCGTCCGGCGAGGCACATGCGGCCGAGTGGTACGAGGATCGCGGGCTGATCGACCAGACGTTCGACGCGGGCGACGCGTATCTCGCGACGCGCACCTTCATCGACGTGATGAAGCCGAAGCTGAACGGCATCCGCGCGATGCTGCGCGCGCGCGAACGCGTGTTCCATCTCACGCGTTCCGAGCTGATGGACATCACCGAGCAATGGGTTCACGCGGCGTTCACGATCGAGCCGAAGGATCTCGCGTACATGGAACGTCTGGTGATGCTGCAGAACCGGCGCGTGTCGAAGCTGCGCACGGTGTGATGTGAGCGAAGCGCCGCGCATGGCGGGCGGCGCGCTCCGTCATGCGGGGAGGCTCAGGCGATCAGCCTGAGCTTCCTCGTCTCCGCGAGCCAGGCCTCGAAGGCCTGGGCCGGCATCGGCCGCGCGAAGTAGTAACCCTGCGCGTAGTCGACGTTGATCTGCTTCAGGAATTCGGCTTCCGCGTGCGTCTCGACGCCTTCGGCGACCACCGAGAAACTCAGCGCCCTCGCGAGCGACACGACCGAGCGCACCAGCGCCTGCGAGCGCGGGTTGCGGTCGATGCCCGTGATGAAGCTGCGGTCGAGCTTGATCGAATCGAGCGGCAGCCGCGACAGCTGCGACAGCGACGAATAGCCGGTGCCGAAATCGTCGAGGTGAATCTCCGCACCGAGCTGGCGGAACTGCTTCATCAGCTCGTGCGCCGCTTCTTCGTCGTCGATGAAGCTGCTTTCGGTGAGCTCGATGTCGACGAGGCTCGGCTTCAGCCCCGCGGCGTCGAGAATCGACGCGAACTGATCGACGATGTTCATGTCCTGCAACTGCCGCGCGGACACGTTCACCGCGATCCGCACGCCGAGCCCCATCGCATTCCATGCGGCGGCCTGCGCGGCAGCGGTGCGCATCACCCAGCGGCCGAGCGGTGCGATCAGCCCCGACTCCTCCGCGAAGCGGATGAATTCGATCGGCGCGACAAGCCCGCGATCGGGCGATTGCCAGCGGATCAGCGCCTCGACGCCGTGCACGTCGCCGGTCGCGATGTCGACGACGGGCTGGTAATGCAGCACGAACTGCTCTTCCTCGAGCGCCTTGCGCAGGTTCGTGTCGAGCCACATGTACTTCGCGACCTTCTGGTTCATCTCGAGCGAGAACACGCGGTACGTATGCTTGCCTTCTTCCTTCGCGACGTACATCGCGGTATCGGCGCTGCGGATCAGCGTTTCGAGCGAATCGCCATGCTGCGGATACATCGCGATGCCGATCGAGCAGCTCGTGTAGACCTCCACCAGCCCGAGGTGGATCGGCGTGCGCAGCCGCTCGAGGATGATCTGTGCGGTCGCCTCGAGCAGCGGCCGCGTGCCGTGCTCGAACAGCACCAGGAATTCGTCGCCGCCGAGCCGCGCGAGCGTCGCGCCGGACGGCAGGCAGCCGCCGATGACCGCGGACACGTCCTGCAGCAGGCGGTCGCCGGTGATGTGCCCGTAGTGATCGTTGACGCGCTTGAAGTTGTCGAGATCGAGGAACAGGATGCCGACCTGGCCGCGCAGGTCGGTGCGGTCTGCGGCCAGCGCGACGCGGATGCGCTCGCTGATCGCATGACGGTTCGGCAGGCCGGTCAGCACGTCGGTATTCGCGAGTTCGCTGAGCCGCTGCTGCGCGTTGCGCTCCTCGGTGACGTCGATGCCCGAGCAGATCAGGAACTGCTCGTCGGCGCCGCTGCCGCTCTGCACGAACTTGTTGCGGAACTGGAACAGGCGCGGGCCGTTGACCGTGTTGATGTAGCGCTCGACCGCGAACGACCGGTTGCTCGCGAAAAAGCCGGTGATGTTGGTGCGCGACTGCGCGCCCTGCTCGGGGCTCATGAACAGCTCGAACGCGCTGCGGCCGATCACGTCGACCTCGCGCTTGCCCGTCACTTCCTCGCACAGGCGGTTGAAGCGCTGCACCATGCCGTTGCGGTCGAGGATCACGACGAGCGAATTCACTTCCGACACGACCTGCTCGGCGAACGCGAGCCCGTGTGCGAGATCGCTGGCGACGGACGCGGTATCGGAATAGGCGGAGGCCGTGCCGGCCCAATTGGCGGTGTCGATCTTTCTGCCGACCAGATGGAGACTGACCGGATCGCCGAACAGCGCGAGTTCGAGCACGAGGTGCGACGTGACGCCGGTGAGCGCGCGAATCCGCGCGGCCTGCTCGCCGGTCAGCGCAACCGCGACATTGGTCAGGCCGCGAACGGCGGCCAGTTCGAGTGCATTGCTGTCGCTGCCGAGGCGCCAGCATGGGCTGCGCGTACCGAGATGCGCTTCGAGCACGGCGCTTTCGTTTTCGTCATCCATGGACACGCCCCGATCCAGAAAAAACGCACAGTGTAGACGGATGCAAGTTGACCGCCCGCGGTCGGGCGCGCAACGCGCGTACCCGGAAGAACAGTCTTGATGGCCGTGACAACGGTCCTCGTTCCGAATGTGTTTCCAACGACTAATGCGACCCGGCGTTCGCGCATGTCGCGCGTAAGGTTTTCCAAGCGAATGTGTAACCCATCTTATCAAATGACGATGAGGAATGGCACTCACATTTGGAACAGAGTGTCAAGGAATCGGAACTCGATTGGCAGGGGGGATTTTTCGTGGTTGGCGTGATGCGAGTCGGCGGGCGCCGGGCCTGAAGCGGGCCGGCGAGGTCAGCTGAGCGCCTTGCCGGACGGGCGTTTGCGGGAATCGCACTAACCTTGTAGCGATCCGCCCCCGCGGCATTCTGCCGGGGTCGGATCGCATGGCGCCGATCGCGGAATCGGGAATTTTCCATGTCCGCTTATGCGGGAATGCATGTCTTTATTCCCATACGCGTTGCAATATCGCGTCAATCGATGTGAGCGGATATATCGCCGGGTCGCACCGGCATTGCGGCGCCATGAATGGAACCGGTGCGATCGCCCCGCCGCGACGCGCGAAAACCGTCCGGCGGGCACGCCGCCGCACCGCTTCCGCGCGTTGCGCAGCGACGCTCAGCCCGCCGCGCCGTAACCGCCGCCGCCCGGCGTCTCGACGACGAACACGTCGCCCGGCGCCATCTGCGCGCGGCCGATATGCTCGAGCGTCTCGACCGTGCCGTCCGCGCGCTCGATCGTGTTGCGACCGAGCGCGCCGGCCTCGCCGCCCGCGGCGCCGAACGGCGCATGGATCCGGTTGTTCGACAGGATCGACGCGGTCATCGGCTCGAGGAAGCGGATCCGCCGCACCGCGCCGTCGCCGCCGCGCCAGCGCCCGCCGCCGCCGGAACCCGCGCGCAGCCGATGCGAGTCGAGGCGCACCGGGTAGCGCCATTCGAGCACCTCCGGGTCGGTCAGGCGCGAGTTCGTCATGTGCGTCTGCACCGCGCCGACGCCCGCGAAGCCGTCGCCCGCGCCGCTGCCGCCGGCGATGGTCTCGTAGTACTGGACGCTCTCGTTGCCGAAAGTGAAGTTGTTCATCGTTCCCTGGCTCGATGCGACGCAGCCGAGCGCGCCGTACAGCGCGTTGGTAATTGCCGACGACGTCTCGACGTTGCCCGACACGACCGCCGCCGGATACTCGGGGTTCAGCATCGAGCGGGCGGGGACGATCACCGTCAGCGGCTTCAGGCAGCCGGCGTTCAGCGGGATGTCGTCGCCGACCAGCGTACGGAACACGTACAACACCGCGGCCATGCAGACGGCCTTCGGCGCGTTGAAGTTGTTGTCGAGCTGCGCGGACGTGCCGGTGAAGTCGATCTCCGCACGGCGCGCCGCGCGGTCCACGCGGATCGCGACGCGAATCTCGGCGCCGTTGTCGAGCGGATAGCGGTACACGCCGTCCTGCAGCGCGCCGATCACGCGCCGCACCGCTTCTTCCGCGTTGTCCTGCACGTGCCCCATGAACGCGAGCACGACGTCGCGGCCGAACTGCCCGACCATCCGCCGCAACTCGTCGACACCCTTCTGGTTCGCGGCGATCTGCGCGCGCAGGTCGGCCATGTTCTGCTCGACGTTGCGCGCCGGATAACGGCCCGATGCGAGCAGCGCGCGCGTGTCGGCATCACGCAGCACGCCGGCCGACACAAGCTGCCAGTTGTCGATCAGCACGCCTTCTTCGTCGATGTGCGTCGAATCGGGCGGCATCGAGCCCGGCGTCGTGCCGCCGATGTCCGCGTGGTGGCCGCGCGAGCCGACGTAGAACAGCGGCGCATCCGAGCCGTCCGCGAACACCGGCGTGATGACGGTGACGTCCGGCAGGTGCGTGCCGCCGTGATACGGGTCGTTCAGCATGAATACGTCGCCGTCGCGCATGCGGCCGCGGTTGCGCTCGATCACCGTGCGGATGCTCTCGCCCATCGAGCCCAGGTGCACGGGCATGTGCGGCGCGTTCGCGATCAGGTTGCCGTCGCCGTCGAAGATCGCGCACGAGAAGTCGAGCCGCTCCTTGATGTTCACCGAATACGCGGTGTTCTGCAGCCGCAGCCCCATCTGCTCGGCGATCGACATGAACAGGTTGTTGAAGATCTCGAGCCGCACCGGATCGGCGTCGGTGCCAAGCGAGCGGCGCGTCGGCAGCGGCGTCGTGCGCGTCAGCACGAGGTTGCCCTGGGCCGTCATCCGCGCGCGCCAGCCGGGCTCGACGACGGTCGTGCCGTTCTTCTCGGCGACGATCGCCGGGCCGTCGATCGCGTCGCCGGCGAGCAGCGTGTCGCGCACGTACAGCGCCGCGTCGTGCCATTGGCCGCCGGAATGGAAACGCACGGTGCTGTGGGCCCGCGGCGCCGCGCCGTCGTCGCGCGGCACGAGCGGCGCGATTTCGACCGGCGCATCGGAGCGGCCGATCGCCTCGACCGACGCCAGCTCGGCGACCAGCGGCGTGCCGGGCATCAGGAACGCGTAGCGCTGCCGGTAAGCGGCTTCGAACGCCTGCTGCATCGCGACGACACTGCCGGCCGGCACGTCGAGCGCGGAATCGGTGCCCTGGTAGCGCAGGTGCACGCGCCGCTCGGTCGCGATGCGTTCCGGCGGCACGCCCTGTTCGAGCAGCGCGCCGACCGCGTCGTCGGCCAGCCGGTCGAGCGTCGCGTTCAGCGCGGGCAACGACGCGTCGGACAGCACGGCCTCCACCGCGCGCTCACGCATCGCGGTCTGGTCGGCCAGGCCCATCCCGTAGGCGGACAGCACGCCCGCGAGCGGATGCGCGAACACCTGTGTCATCCCGAGCGCGTCGGCCACGCCGCATGCGTGCTGGCCGCCCGCGCCGCCGAAGGTCGTCAGCACGTAGCGCGACACGTCGTGGCCGCGCTGCACCGAGATCTTCTTGATCGCGTTCGCCATGCTGCCGATCGCGATCTCCAGGAACCCTTCGGCCAGCGCCTCGGGCGTGTCGCGCCGCCCGGTTGCCGCATGGATCTCGTCGGCAAGCGCCGCGAATTTCGCGGCCACGCCGTCGCGGTCGAGCGGTTCGTCCGCATGCGGGCCGAACACGCGCGGAAAGTGATCAGGCTGGATCTTGCCGAGCATCACGTTGCAGTCGGTCACGGTCAGCGGGCCGCCGCGCCGGTACGCGGCCGGCCCCGGGTTCGCGCCGGCCGATTCGGGCCCGACACGCAGCCGCGCGCCGTCGAAGCCGAGCACCGAGCCGCCGCCGGCAGCAACCGTGTGGATGCTCATCATCGGCGCGCGCATCCGCACGCCGGCCACCTGCGTCTCGAACACGCGCTCGAATTCGCCGTTGTAGTGCGACACGTCGGTCGACGTGCCGCCCATGTCGAAGCCGATCACGCTGTCGAAGCCGGCTGCGCGCGCGGCGCGCACCATCCCGACGATGCCGCCGGCCGGGCCGGACAGGATCGCGTCCTTGCCCTGGAACGCATCGGCGCGCGTCAGGCCGCCGCTGCTCTGCATGAACTGCAGGTTCACGCCGGGCATCTCGTGCGCGACCTGCTCGACGTAGCGGCGCAGGATCGGCGACAGGTAGGCGTCGACCACGGTCGTATCGCCGCGCGACACCATCTTCATCAACGGCGACACCTCGTGCGACACGGACACCTGCGTGAAGCCGATCCGGCGCGCGAGGTCCGCCAGCGCACGCTCGTGCGCCGTGTAGCGATAGCCGTGGATCAGCACGATGGCCAACGCCTGCACGCCGGTGTCGAACACGCGGCGCAATGCCGTTTCCGCGCGTTGCAGGTCGAGCGGCACGACGACGTCGCCGTGCGCGCCGATCCGCTCGTCGATCTCGACGACGGTCTCGTACAGCGCATCGGGCAGCACGATGTCGAGATCGAACAGGCGCGGCCGGTTCTGGTACGCGATGCGCAGCACGTCGCGAAAACCGCGCGTCGTCGCGAGCGCGGTGCGCTCGCCCTTGCGCTCGAGCAGCGCGTTGGTCGCGACCGTCGTGCCCATCTTCACCATGTCGACGCGTTCGGGCGTGATCGGCTCGCCGTCGGCCAGGCCGAGCAGGTGGCGGATCCCGGCGACGGCTGCGTCGCGATACTGCTCGGGGTTCTCCGACAGCAGCTTGTGCGTGACGAGCGCGCCATCGGGCCGGCGCGCGACGATGTCGGTGAAAGTGCCGCCGCGGTCGATCCAGAATTGCCAGCGCGCGGCGTCGGAGGAAACGGGGAAAGTGTGTCGGTCAGTCATGGCGATGAACTCGATGCGTCGTTGAAGCGAAGATGAAAACGAAGGGCGAGCGCCGCCGCACGGCGCGCGTCGCGCGCCGCGTGAGGGCTTCGATCAAAAGGGAGAGGTCAGGCGGCGGGCGGGTGCCCGCTTACGCGGCGTCGAGTTCGCGGCCGCGCGTCTCGGGCAGCGTCAGCGCGGCGACGATCATCACGCCGTAGGCGGCGACCGCGAAGATCCCGATGCTCGCGCCGAGCCCGTAGTGCTTCGACAGCGCGCCGATCAGGAACGGAAACAGGGCGCCGACCGCGCGGCCCACGTTGTAGCAGAAGCCCTGCCCCGAGCCGCGCACTCGCGTCGGGAACAGCTCGGTGAGGAACGCGCCCATCCCGGAGAAGATGCCCGATGCGAAGAACCCGAGCGGAAAGCCGAGCCACAGCATCGACGCGTTCGTGAGGTTCAGCGCCGGCGACGTATAGGCGAACGCGATCACCATCGAGCCGAGCGCGAACAGGATGAAGTTCGGCTTGCGGCCAAGGCGGTCGGTCAAGTACGCGCTCGTCAGGTAGCCAACCCACGAGCCGACGATGATCGTCGCGAGGTAGCCGCCCGTGCCCATCACGGTCAGGTGCCGCTCGGTCTTGAGGAACGTCGGCAGCCAGGTCGTGATCGCGTAGTAGCCGCCCTGCGCACCGGTCGTCAGCAGCGCCGCGCGCAGCGTCGTCGACAGCAGCTTCGGCGCGAAGATTTCGGTGAAGCGCGGCGCGTCGGCCACGTTGGCCTGTGTGGCCTTCTCCTTCTCGTAGACGTCAGGTTCCTTCACGTAGCGGCGGATCACGACCACCAGCAGCGCCGGCGCGAGGCCGACGAGAAACAGCGCGCGCCATGCCTGTTCGGCCGGCAGCACCGAGAACAGCAGCGCATACAGCAGCGCCGACAGCCCCCAGCCGATCGCCCAGCCCGACTGCACGAGGCCGACCGCCTTGCCGCGATCGCGTGCGCGGATCACCTCGCCGATCAGCACCGCGCCGGCCGTCCATTCACCGCCGAAGCCGAAGCCCATCAGCGCGCGCGCCGCGAGCAGCTGGTGGTAGCTCTGCGCGAGCCCGCACAATGCGGTGAACACCGCGAACCACAGCACGGTCAGCTGCAGCGTGCGCACGCGCCCAATCCGGTCGGACAGGATGCCCGCGATCCAGCCGCCAAGCGCCGACGCGAGCAGCGTCATCGTGCCGATAAAGCCGGCGTCCGCGAGCGAGATGCCCCAGGTCGCGACGAGCGTCGGGATCACGAACGACAGCATCTGCGTGTCCATCCCGTCGAGCATGTAGCCGACCTTGCAGCTCCAGAACGCGCGGCGTTCGCGCGGCTGCGCGTCCGCATACCACCCGAACAGGCCGCTGCGTGCGGGGCCCGCGGGATCGGCGGCGGGCGCCGCGAGAGTCTTGCTTTCCATGGTGAAGCTCCTGTCGAAATGTTCGGTCGAAACCGTGTTCGTCGTACCTGCGGTGCGGGTCGTGCGTGTCGTGCGTGTCGTGCGTGTCGAGCGTGCGTCGCGATCATTACGCCGCGGCTGCGCGCCGCCCTCCGGCCGGGCGGATCCTCTGCGGCGCGGCGTACCGCCGCGTCGGGGCCGGACCGGCGGCCGTGCAGGCCGCCGGCATCGGTCGGGTCAGAACACGGCCAGCGACGCGTTCGTGATGTCGGTCATCAGCATGTAGCCGGGCGTATGCGCGATCGCGAGCGGCAGCTTCGCTTCCATCAGCGCGGTTTGCGGCGTCACCCCGCACGCCCAGAACACCGGCAGCTCGCCGTCACGCACGGTCACCGCGTCGCCGAAATCGGGCGCGCCGAGATCGGCGATGCCCAGTGCTTCAGGATGGCCGATATGGACCGGCGCGCCGTGCACGCCCGGGAACCGGCTCGTGATCTGCACCGCGCGGATCGCGTCGGCGCCGCGCAGCGGCCGCATCGACACGACCAGCTGGCCGCCGAAAATCCCCGCGCGGCGGTTCGGAATCGACGTGCGGTACATCGGCACGTTGCGCCCCTCCTCGATGTGGCGCAACCCTATTCCTTCACGTGCCAGCATGTCCTCGAACGAGAACGAGCAGCCGATCGCGAACACCACGAAATCGTCGCGCCACAGCGCCTCGAGCGATTCGACCCGCTCGGTCAGGTGGCCGTCGCGGTATACGTTGTAGCTCGGCACGTCGGTACGGATGTCGAGATCCTCGCCGAGCACGTCGAGCCGGAACGCGCCCGGTTCGCCGACGCCCAGCAGCGGGCACGCCTTCGGGTTCGCCTGGCAGAAGCGCAGGAAATCGTGCGCGTACGCGTTCGGCAGGATCGCGAGATTCGCTTGCGCGAACGGGCCGCACTGGCCGGCCGTCGGGCTGCGGAACGTGCCGTTGCGTACGGACTGGCGGAATTCGGAAGGCGTCATGATGTTCGATGGCAGATCGGGATGTCGTCGGGATGACGGGGTTGCGTCAGCGGATACGGCGAAGAATAGAAAAGAAAAAATTTTGTCGCCAACGAGTTTTTTTGCGTCTGGTGTATAGAATTTCTTAACGGATCTCGGGGTTTTCCCCGGTCCCGTTCACTTTTCTTCACCGGCAAGCTGCGCGTCCAACGTCCGTCCGATCGCCATGAACACGCGTTTTCTCGAAACCTTCGTCACGCTCGCGAAGCTGCGCAACTTCCGCACGACGGCCGCCGCGCTGCACGCGACGCCGGCCGCGATCTCGCAGCGCCTGAAGGCGCTCGAAGATGAATTGCAGACCGTGCTGGTCGATCGCGACAGCCGCGAGTTCCGGCTCACGCCGAACGGCGAGTACCTGCTCGGCTATGCGAAGGCCGTCGTCGAGGCGACGCACGAGTTGCAGGCCGCCGCGGCCGGCGAAAGCGCGCTGCGCGGCAAGCTGCGGCTCGGCGTGATCGAGACGGTCGTGCACAGCTGGCTGCCGCATTACCTGCGCCGCCTCGCCGCCGACTATCCGCAACTGGAGATCGACCTGACCGTCGACGTAAGCGTCGTGCTGCAGCGCCGGCTGATGGCCGGCGAGCTCGACCTGATCATTCGGGTGGAAGGCAGCGACGAAGCGTCGGTCGTCTGCGACGCGCTCGCGAACTATCCGGTGCGCTGGATCGCGCGCGCCGGGCTGCTGCCGACCACGCGCACGGGCCTCGCGCGGCAGGTGCTGCGCCAGCCGATCCTGACCTACGGGCGCGGTACCGCGCCGCACCGTGCGCTCGAGGACATCGTGCGCACGCTCGCGCACGCGCACGGCGTGCCGCTGTCGGAAACGCGCATCACCGGCTCGCCGTCGATCTCGGTGATCGTGCAACTCGTGCGCGACGGCTTCGGCGTCGCTGCGATTCCGGTGTTGTTCGTCGATGCGCTGATCGCGAGCGGCGAGGTCGTCGAGCTGCCGCTGCAGCCGTCGCCGCCGTCGATCGTCGTGTCGATGTCGCGCCGGGCCGACGCGCCGAAGTTCGTGCACGGCGCGTCGATCGCCGCGCGCGTCGCGTGTCACGAGTATTGCGAGAAGAGCAACCGGCTGCTGGTCGAGGCACTTTGATGCGGTACGCGGCTGCCGGGCAGTTCACCCACGGCGCGTGAAGCGCCGATTCGGCGATCGTCTTACGCGTGCAGCCCCGCATGCGGCTGACCGAGCTTGCCGTCGCCATACTCGCGCAGCACCTGCGAGATCACCACGCGATAACCGTCCAGCCAGCGCGCCTGCTTCGCCTTCGCTTCCAGATGCGCGGGATGCTGGATCAACTGCTGCAGCGCCGCCTCCGATTCCCAGTAGTAGACGTTCTGGATCAGCCCGGCCTCGGCGTTCTCCCACGTCTCCTCACCGAGGTAGCCGGGCGTCGCGCGCGCCATGTCGGCGATCTGCCGGTCGAGGCGGTGGAATTCGTCGTCGTATTGCCCGGCGCGAAAAATGAAGGTCGATGCGTACATGCGCGCTCCGTCGGAGACGAATGAAAGAGCGCCAAGTGTAAGGCACGCGTGGCGGGTCGCTGTCGTCACGCGGTGCTCTCGACGGGGTCGGGTCGATCGGCGAGCCACGCGTCGATGGATGGGGCGTCGGCCTGCGTGTTTGTCGCAGTTGCCATGGTTGCCGGCATCGCGGCAAGCGCGTGTCGCGCGCGTTCGAGTGCCTCCGCGAAACCGCGCAACTCGCGTGTCGCCGGCCGGTCGTCGAGACGCCGGCGCGCGAGTGCCGCTTCGATGCGTGCGTCGATCAACGCGCGCTGCGCGTCGATGAAGTCGACGCACAGCATGCGGCACCGAGCGGAGATCGACGCGACCGCAAATAACACCGGCACGATCGACATCGTCAGGTAGCCGCCGGGCGCAAGTCGCGCCAATGCGGCGCGTACGTGCGGGCCGCCGTCGATCAGCGATGCGAACACCGCATCGCGCCACACCGCGCGCTCGAACACGAGCGCCTCGCGAAACGTGTCGAGCGCCGCGCGGTCGGCGACCTGCCCTGCCGTGACCAGCGGTATCGCCGGCGTCGTCTCGACCGAAGCCGTAACGTCGTCCGCGCCGACGATGCAATTCGCACCCAGCCACGCCGTCTCCGCGCGCCGCCCGGCGAGTACACGAGATTGCAACCGGTCCGGCAGCATCGGATCGAGCGGCACCGCGCCGCAGATCGACGGCTTGTTCGCGTGCACGCCGCAACGGCCGTCGTCCGCCAACGCCGCGCACCGGCCCAGCGACGGATAGTCGTAGCCTTGCAGCGTCAGTGCGAGCCATTCGCCATTCACGACGCTGCGATGGAACAGTCGGTCGGCCAGCGCATCGGCGGCCGCGACGTCGTTCGCGTCGAGCGCCTGCTCGTGTCCGGCCATGCGCGTTCGTTCACCGACCCGCCACTTCGGCACGCGATGGATCGTCAGCGCGCCGACGAAGCGGTTCCGATGCCGGAACAGTTCGCGCAACGACAGCGTCGGCGCGCTGTTGCAGCAGCGGCCGCATGCATTGCACGCGAGGCGGTAGTCGTCTACCACGGCCGTCGCACCGAGTCCTGGTAGCGCGTCAGGATGAAATGCGCGACGTCGTCCGAGTGATATGCGGCGACGAGTTGCGCGACCCACGGCTTCGCACGGTCGGCGTCGCGCACGGTCAGCACGTTCGCATACGGCGAGCGTGCGTCCTCGAGATTGATGCTGTCGCGCGCCGGTTGAAGGCCCATGCGCGTGGCGTCGTCACTGTCGATCGCGACGAACGCGGTCGAGTCGAGCGCCGCACGAAGCCGGTCGCGGCGCAGCGCAACGAATTTCAGCGCGAGCCGGTTGCCGGTCACGTCGTGCAGCGTCGCATGCAGGCCGGCCTGTTCGCGCAGCGTCACCAGCGTGTCGTTCTGCAGCAGCACGAGCGCGCGCGCCATCCCGCGCGGATCGGACGGGATCGCGACCGTCGCGCCGGGCTGCAGTTCGTTCAGGTTCTTCAGCTTGCGCGAATAAAGCGCCATCGGCAGCGTGACGGTCGGCGCGACGGCGCTCAGCGCATAGCCTTTCGCCGCGCGCGTGGCGCTCAGGCGCTGGGCATCCTCGAAGCTCGCCGCGTCGATGCTGCCATCGGCGAGCGCGGTATCGATGCGCGATGCGTCGTCGAATTCGACGACGTCGACAGCCAGCCCGCGCGCGGCAGCGACGCGTTTCACCTCGTCGAGGATTACCGCATGCACGCCGCGCGTCACGCCGACGCGCACCGCCGGCGCGGCGGGCGCAGCTGGCGCGGCGAATTCCGCGGCCGCGGCCCACGCCGGATGCATGACGCCGCACGCAATGATCAACCCTGCGGCAACGATCCGCCCCGCGCGCTTCATGACGCATCCCTCAGAATCGTGCGAAACCCGATATGCGACGCGCCGAGATCGGCTTCCTGCTGTTCGCGCGACGACGCGCGATAGCGTACGCAGTAATCGCGCGAGCACAGGAACGAGCCGCCCTTGATCACCATTGGCGTGTCGTGCCGGCGCGTCGGCGGTGCGACGGCCGCCGTATCGCCGTTCGTATGCGACTGGTGCGGCCCCGTGTAGGCATCCTTCGTCCATTCCCATGCGTTGCCGATCATGTCGTAGAGGCGAAAGCCGTTCGCCGCGTAGCAGCCGACCGGCGCCAGTCCCGCATGGCCGTCCTCGGCCGTGTCGAGCACCGGAAACGCGCCCTGCCAGTAGTTCGCGGCCGGCTTGCCATTCGCGTCGCGCGGCGCCGTATCGATCGACGCGTCGTCGCGGCCGGCCTTGCCCGCGTATTCCCATTCGGCTTCGGTCGGCAGGTCACGGCCGAGCCAGTGGGCGTATGCGAGCGCATCGCGCTGCGTGACGAGCGTCACGGGCAGGTTGCCGAGCCCGTCGACGTTGCTGCCGGGGCCGCGCGGCGTGCGCCAGGACGCGCCTTTCACCCACGTCCACCATGCAAGGTCGCGTGCATTCAGCTCGTCGCGCGTCGGCACATGAAACACCGCCGCGCCGCCCTGCTGCTCGGCCTCGGTCACATAGCCGGTCGCCTGCACGAACGCGGCGAACTGCGCGATCGTCACGTCGGTCTGGTCGATCCAGAAGCCGCCGACGCGCGTCTTGCCGTCGCCGACCGGACGCTCGTCCGCATAGCCGCGCGTGCTGCCGAACACGAACGCGCCGCCGCTCAGGTGCACCATCCCGGCCTTCGGGTCGTCGCGCCACTGCGCGGGCAGGCCCGAGTAGCGCTCGCACTGCCGCTCCGTGCCGAGCGGCGCGAGCGTGCGGCCGCGATTCGCGTCGTCGAAGGCCCCGGCGTGCGACGCCGACGGGCTCGCATAGCCGGCGGCAAACGCGGCGGCGAACAGCGTGGCCGCGAGCGCCGCGCCGAGCGTCCAGAAGCGGAACCGCATCGTGCCGTCCTCAGTAGTAGCCGCGCGGACGCAGCGGTTCCACGCCGCCGACGTTGCTCATGTAGGCCTTCCACTGGTCGACCAACGTGCTGATCACCGACGGGTTCTGCGCGGACACGTCGGTCGTCTCGCCGCGATCCGCCGCGAGGTCGTACAGTTGCCAGTGGCCATCGAGCGGCCCGAGCGGCGGCTCGGTCCACAACGCCTTCCAACGACCGTCGGCGCTGCGCAGGTACGCGCGGCCATACGCTTCGTCACCGAACGGCGCCGTATGCACTTCGCCCGTCGCCGAGCCGGTGAGCACCGGCAGCAACGACTGGCCCGTCACCGGATATACGTAGCGGTTGTTGTAGACGACCTTGCCCTTGTTCTGGTCGACACCCGTCAGCGTGTTCACGAGCGGCGGCGCCGGCTGCGACGGCGGCGTGACGCCCGCGACCGCGAGGAAGGTCGCCGTGTTGTCGGTCACGTGCGTGAACGCGCGCAGCGTCGGCAACTGCTGCGTCTGGCCGGCCAACCGCACGATCGTCGGCGTCGACACGCCGCCTTCGGCCGAATAGCCCTTCGTGAGCCGGAACGGCGTCGCGCTCACCTCGGCCCAGCGCAGCCCGTATTGCAGCCGCTGCGCGTTCTGCTTGCCGTTGTCGGTGCCGAGCGCCGAATAGATCGGCTCCTGCCCGTTCGCGGTGTCGGTCGCCGTCGGGTCCGCGCCGGAGTCGATCGGCCAGCCTTCCGCGCCGTTGTCCGACTGGAACATGATGAACGTGTTGTCGTATTCGCCGATGTCCTTCAGGTGCTGGATCAGCAGGCCGATGTTGTAGTCGAGGTTCTCGACCATCCCCGCATAGATCTCCATGTAGCGCGCCTGTGCCTTGCGCTCGGCCGGGCTCAGGCTCGCCCATAGCTTGTCGACCTTGCCGGCGCCGTAGTCGCTGTAGCCGTCGGCGGCCGAATGCACGGCACTGACGTACTTCGCGCTCGCGGTGCCGTCATTCGCCGTCGCCGGCGACGCCGTCGTCGTTTCGGGCAGGCCGTCGAACGGCTTGAAGTCGGCGGGAATCAGGCCGAGCGCCTTCTGCCGCGCGATCCGTGCGTTGCGGATCGCGTCGTAGCCGGCGTCGTACACGCCCGCGTATTTATGCAGCCACGGGTCCGGCACCTGCAGCGGCCAGTGCGGCGACGTGTATGCCGCGTAGGCAAAGAACGGTTTGCCATCCTGCTTGTTCGAATCGATGTACGAGATCAGCTTCTGCGTGTAGAAATCCGTCGAATAGAACACGGCCGGGTTGCCGCCCGTACCGCCCGGCTGTCCGGGCTGGCCTGGCTGCACGTAGCGACCGTCTTCCGTGTAGTTCGACGAGCCGGCCGGCTCGTGCGCGAAGTGGTTCGTCGCCGCGCCGCCGAGCAGCACGTAGCTGTGCTCGAAGCCCCATTGATCCGGCGTCTGCCCGCTGCCCGTCGTGCTGCCGACGATCCCCGAGCCGATGTGCCACTTGCCCGCGATGTACGTGTGATAGCCGGCGTCCTTCAGAAGTTGTGCGAACGACAGCGCGCGGTCGTTCAGATAGCCCTCGTAGCCCGGCAGCCCGCGCCGCTCGTCGGTCGGCACCCCCATCGTGCCCTCGCCGACCAGGTGATGATCGGTGCCGGAAATCAGCATCGCGCGGGTGATCGCGCACACCGTACCGGTGTGATGGTTCGACAGGATCCGGCCCGATGCGACGAGCGCGTCGAGGTTCGGCGTGTGGATCTCGCCACCGAACGCATGGATATCGGAGTAGCCGAGATCGTCGGCCATGATGTACAGGATGTTCGGATGCCTGACTTCGGGCGTCGTACCGGCCTGCGGCGGCGGATCGCTGTCGACGCCGCCGCACGATGCCAGCGACATCGCACCGGCGATCGCGGCGCACACTACACGGAAACGGAAGGCAAGCAACGGCGAAGCGGACTTTTTCATTGTTGTGGATCGCTCGATCTACGGGATCGACGATCTTAGCGGCGCCCGCGCGGCGCCCAAAGTCGGATTCGTCACATGCTAACGGGGTGCGGGAATATGCTCGCGGGCTCGATGGCGTCCCTCTGCATCGGGCCGCCCCAATTTCGAGATGAATGACGGAAGCCGCGACGCATAATCCCGTCGCACGCCGCGACGAAAGCGAGCAACCGTATCGCGCTCGAACCGCACCTCGCATGATGCGCGTCGCAAACACGGCGAGCGGAAGCATCCCGATCACCCAATGCCCTCTGGAGACCCGATGTCAAAAATCACCGACGTACTGAAAGTGCTATCGACCTGCGAACCCTACCGCCCCGCAAAAGGCCTGTCGATGGAGCGGGCACGCAAAGCGGCGCGACTTCTGCTCGCGGGAGGCGGCGTCTGCTTCGTGCTGCTCGGCGCATTGGCGCTCTGGCACAAGGCGGCCCCGGCACCGTGGCAGCAGCACGTCGCCATCGTGTTCTACGTACTGACGGTCTTGTTCAGCCTGCTCTCCCTCATCGTCGAACCCGTCGCCGGCATCGTCCAGATGTTTCGCTGGAAATCGGAAACGCTGAACACCATCACGCGCGAGGTGGAGACCGACGAGAAGCATGCACTGCTGCTGGCCGGCTACGACGACAGCACGCTCGAGTATGCGCGGCACGTCCTGCAACTCAAGGTGAAGCGCCTCGACGCGCGCGCCGTGTCGTTCTTCGGCGGCGGAACGGCCGCCTATGCGCTGCTTGCCGTGACGCTCTCGAACATCAAGGACGCCGGTGGCTTGCCGTGGTTGCAGAGTACGCTGACAAGCGGATTCGTTTCCGGAAATTTCCTGAATACCGCCATCGTATGGGGCATTGCATTGGTCTTCGGGCTGTCCGTCGGCTCGATGGCGTTGAAGGTGGTCCAGTCGCGCTACGTCTATCAGGTTGAACTCATCGAGCTCGTGCTGCTGCATCGAACGATGGCGAAGGCGGCCAAGCATGCTTGACGTAGTCGGCACGGCGGGCCGTGCGCAACCGCGCAGCTGGCGTGCTCATCCGGCACGCCGCGCGGCCAGCGGCATCGCCCGCCGCGAGGCAATCCGCAACCCGAGGACGCCGCCGACGAGCAGCGCCACGGCGACCAGCAGCAGCGCGAGATCGTACGAATGCGTCACGTCCTTGATGTGTCCCATCACCGGCGGCAGCGCCAGCCCCGCGATGTTCGCGACCGCGTTGATCAGCGCGATCGACGCGGCGGCCGTGAGGCCTGACACGTATTCGGTCGTCACGGCCCAGAACACCGGCGTCGCGGCCCAGTTGAACCCGACCGCGAACACGAGCAATGCGTATGCAACGGGCAGCGCGGGCGTATAGATCGCACCGGTCAGCAACGCGCCGGCCAGCAGCATCGGCACGCCGAGATGCAGCGCGCGTTCGCCGCCGAGGTCCGAATGCCGGCCATTCAGATACATCGCGATGCACGCGATCAGGAACGGCAGTGCGGACAGGCTGCCGACCGCGAAGCTCGATTGCCCCGACAGGCTCTTCACCAGCAGCGGCAGAAACAGCGTGAGGCCTATCGTGCCGAAGGCCTGCAACAGCCCCGCCTCGTTCCCCATCCATAGCGCATCCACGCAAATGCTTTTCCGAATCCGTTATTGGATCGCGTCGCCGCGCGTTTTTATACTCGTCAGCACTCTCTGATGAAGCGTGCCAGCCAATTTCGACGCAACAGAACAGGACGGAAAGATGAGCCTACGCCCCTTGCACGACCGGGTCATCGTGAAGCGACTCGACCAGGAAACCACCACCGCCTCGGGCATCGTGATCCCCGACAGCGCCGCTGAAAAACCCGACCAGGGCGAAGTGATCGCCGTCGGCCCCGGCCGCAAGGACGCGGACGGCCAGCGCATCGTGCCCGACCTGCGGGTCGGCGAACGCGTGTTGTTCGGCAAGTATGCAGGCCAGGCCGTCAAGGTGGACGGCAACGAATTCCTCGTGCTGCGTGAGGAAGACATCGTCGCGGTCGTCAATCAATAACGGAGTGCAATCATGGCAGCGAAGGAAATCATTTTCAGCGACGTCGCGCGTGCGAAGCTGACCGAAGGCGTCAACATTCTCGCGAACGCGGTGAAGGTCACGCTCGGGCCGAAGGGCCGCAACGTCGTGCTCGAACGCAGCTTCGGCGCGCCCGTCGTCACGAAGGACGGCGTGTCGGTCGCGAAGGAAATCGAACTCGCGGACAAGCTGCAGAACGTCGGCGCGCAGCTCGTGAAGGAAGTCGCATCGCGCACCAGCGATGCCGCCGGCGACGGCACGACGACAGCCACCGTGCTCGCTCAGGCGATCGTGCGCGAAGGCCAGAAATACGTCGCGGCCGGGCTCAATCCGCTCGACCTGAAGCGCGGGATCGACAAGGCCGTCGCGTCGGCCGTCGACGCGCTGAAGAAGATCAGCAAGCCGACCACCACCAGCAAGGAAATCGCACAGGTCGCGACGATCTCGGCGAACGGCGAAGAGTCGATCGGCCAGCGCATCGCCGAGGCGATCGACCGCGTCGGCAAGGAAGGCGTAATCACCGTCGAGGACGGTAAGTCGCTCGCCGACGAGCTCGACGTCGTCGAAGGGCTGCAGTTCGATCGCGGCTACCTGTCGCCGTATTTCATCAACAACGCGGACAAGCAGATCGCCGAGATTGAGAACCCGTACATCCTGCTGCACGACAAGAAGATCTCGAACATCCGCGACCTGCTGCCGGTGCTCGAACAGGTCGCGAAGTCGGGCCGGCCGCTCCTGATCATCGCGGAGGACGTCGAAGGCGAAGCACTTGCGACGCTGGTCGTGAACAACATTCGCGGCATCCTGAAGACGGTCGCGGTGAAGGCGCCGGGCTTCGGCGATCGCCGCAAGGCGCTGCTCGAGGACATCGCGATCCTGACCGGCGGGCAGGTCGTCGCCGAGGAAACAGGCCTCACGCTCGAGAAGGCAACGCTCGCCGAACTCGGCCAGGCGAAGCGCATCGAGGTCGGCAAGGAAAACACGACTGTGATCGACGGCGCGGGCGACGCGAAGAACATCGAGGCGCGCGTGAAGCAGATCCGCGTGCAGATCGAAGAAGCCACCTCCGACTACGATCGCGAAAAGCTGCAGGAGCGCGTGGCCAAGCTTGCGGGCGGCGTCGCGGTGATCAAGGTCGGCGGCGCGACCGAAATCGAAGTGAAGGAGAAGAAGGACCGCGTCGACGACGCGCTGCACGCGACGCGCGCGGCTGTCGAGGAAGGCATCGTGCCTGGCGGCGGCGTCGCGTTGATCCGCGTGCGGCAGGCGATCCGCGAACTGAAGGGCGCAAACGCCGACCAGGACGCGGGCATCAAGATCGTGCTGCGCGCACTAGAGGAACCGCTGCGCCAGATCGTCACCAATGCGGGCGAGGAAGCGAGCGTGGTCGTCGCGAAGGTCGCGGAAGGCGTGGGCAACTTCGGCTACAACGCGCAGACCGGTGAATACGGCGACCTCGTCGAATCGGGCGTGCTCGATCCGACCAAGGTCACGCGCACCGCGCTGCAGAACGCGGCGTCGGTCGCGGGGCTATTGCTGACGACCGATGCGACCGTGTTCGAAGCGCCGAAGGATGCGGCGCCAGCCACGGTGCAGGGCGGCCCGGGTGCAGGCGGGCCAGGGTTCGATTTCTGACGCCAGTCAATGTGGCCCGCCCGAGCCGGGCGACCGCATGCTGTACCCACGACGCGTGGCGGCACCAGTCGCCACGCGTTTTTTGTTCGCGACCGCCGCGCGCGCCGCCATCAGAACATCTGGCGCAGGCCGATCGCGGCCCCGACGTTGTTGGTCCGGCCGATCTGGTCGACCTTGCCCGTGAGCGGGTTGGTGGCACCCGGATAGTCGGCGGCGAACGCCCCGTTGCCGCGTGCGAAATCCACCGTGCCATATACCTCGGTATGCTTCGACAGCGCGTATTCGGCCAGTACGGTCGCCGAGTAGTTGATCCCGGAGCCGAGCGTGCCATCGAGCCGCTGCGCGTTGCGCGCGTGGCCGTAATAGCCGGCCACCGTGATCAGCAACGGCGTGGTGGCCTGCCAGTTCGCACCGACGTAGAACGTATCGTCGATGCGATTCGGGCTGCCGCCGACCAGCGTCGGCGCGCCGGCCTGCTGCATGTTGAAATCCGTCGTGCCCGTCTTGTCCTGGCCGTGCAGCCAGCCGGCGAGCAGGCGGACGGACGGCGTGACCCGATATGCCCCGCTTACATGCAGGAAGCTCACCTTCGCGCCGTTGACCGCACTGCCGTTCACGGACGACACCGAGGTCTGCTGGAAGCCTGCGTTGATCGATGCGGGCCCTCGCGCGTAGGTCAGCTCCACGCCGTACGTACTGTCGAGGCCCATCGCACCGGCATGATTGCCGAACCCGTAGATCGCATCGACGCTGAACCCGTTGTACGAGAAGTTGTACTTCACGGAGTTCGGCACCGTCAGGTAGTTGCCGATGCCGTTGTACGCCCAGCTATCCTGCCAGTAGTCGCCGACGGTCATCGGATCGAACACGTCGCCCATCGTGTCGTACAGCGGCGCGTATTGGTTGCCGAACGTCAGCGTGCCGTACCGGTTGCTCGACAGGCCAACGTATGCCTGCCGGCTGAACAGCGTGTTCGCGACGTGCAGCTTGCCGTCGCCGAGCTCGAAACCGTTTTCGAGACGGAAGATCGCCGACAGCCCCCCGCCGAGATCCTCGCTGCCGCGCAAGCCCCAGCGGCTGTGCGTTTCCGGTCCGACCGTCATCCCGATCAGATCCTTGCCGTCGGGACCGGCGTTCGTCTGATAACGGATCGCCGTATCGACGAGGCCGTACAGCGTAACGGAGCTCTGCGCGAACGCGGACGATGCTGCAACGGCGAGAACGGCGCCGATACCACCGGTGACGACGATACGTGTCATGAAAGGCCTCCCTGAGCGATTGATTTTGTAAGCAGTCCGACAGCATTCGCTGGCGGATGCCGTTACTGCGACCGGGAGAATAATCGGCCATATTCGCGGCACCTATTGCCGCTTCTGGATTGGACCTTTCCAGCATCGTCAACAATCGCGGTCGCGGTCGCGGCCGTGCTGCGGCCGCGCATCGCGCTCGGGTAAGATGAAAGCCCTCCCGCTTCGCCGCCCGCCGCCATGTCGACCACCATCAACACGTTGCTGCCCCTCGCCGGCGTCCTGCTGCTCAGCGTGGCCAGCCCGGGCCCGAACTTCGTGATCGTCACGTCGACCGCGGTCGCGCAGCGCCGCGCCGGCGTGATGACCGGGCTCGGCCTCGCCGCCGCATCGGGCACCTGGGCCGCGATCGCGATTGCCGGACTGAGCCTGCTTGTGACCCACGTCGCCTGGGTACACACCGCACTGCGGCTGGCGGGCGCCACCTACCTGATCTGGCTCGGCCTGAAAATGCTGCTGACCGCGCGCAAGCCGCTGAGCGCTTCCGCGCCGGCCGTGTCCTGCGGCTGGCACGCCGCGAAGAAAGGCTATGTGGTCAGCATGACGAACCCGAAAGCCGTCGCGTTCTACGGCAGTATCTTCGCGCTGATGGTACCGGCTCACGCACCGGCATGGTTCGATCTGACGGTCGTCGCATTGTCGATCGGGATCTCGGGCGCGTGGTACTGCGCGATGGCGCTGCTCGCGTCGCACCCGTCGGTGCGCCGGTTGCTGATCCGGCGCAAGGCCGTACTCGATACGACGGCCGGGCTCTTGTTGATGGGGCTCGGCGGACGGATGCTCGCGGGACGTTGAGCGGCGCCACGTTCCCGCATCGCCACACGAAAAAGGCCGCTTGCGACTTCCCGTTGCCGGGAGTCACAAGCGGCCTTCTCGCAGACTGCATGCCTCAGCGCCGCGCGGCCAGCCTTCTCACGACGCTCACGAGCGCATCGACTTCATCGCACGTGTTGTAGAACGCCAGCGACGGCCGCACTGTCGCCTCGAGCCCGAAGCGCCGCAGGATCGGCTGCGCGCAGTGATGCCCCGAGCGCACCGCGATACCCTCTTCGTTCAGCGCCTGTCCGACCTCTTCCGTCTCATAGCCCTTCAGCACGAACGACAGCACGCTCGCCTTGTCGCGCGCGGTGCCGACGAGTCGCACGCCCGGCACCGGCGCGAGCACGCGCGTCGCATACGCGAGCAGATCGTGTTCGTAGCGCGCGATGTTCTCGATGCCGACCCGGCTCACGTAGTCGAGCGCGGCGCCCAGCCCCACCGCATCCGCGATGTTGCCGGTACCGGCCTCGAAGCGGTTCGGCGGCGGCTGGAATACCGTGCGCTCGAACGTCACGTCCGCGATCATGTTGCCGCCGCCCTGCCAGGGCGGCATGTCGTCGAGGATCGCGCGCTTGCCGTACACGACGCCGATCCCGGTCGGCCCATAGATCTTGTGCCCGGAGAACACGAAGAAGTCCGCATCGAGCGCCTGCACGTCCACGCGCATGTGCGAGATCGACTGCGCGCCGTCGACGAGCGCCTTCGCCCCCGCACGATGCGCGAGCTCGACGATCTCCTTCACCGGCACGACGGTGCCGAGCGCATTCGACACCTGCGTGACGGACACGATCTTCGTGCGATCGTTGAGCAGCTTCCGGTATTCGTCAAGCAGCACCTGCCCCGAATCGTCGACCGGAATCACGCGCAGCTTCGCGCCCTTGAGCGCCGCGAGCTGCTGCCACGGCACGATGTTCGCGTGATGCTCGAGATGCGACACGACGATCTCGTCGCCTTCGCCGACGTTCTGCACGCCCCACGTCTTCGCGATCAGGTTGATCGCCTCGGTCGTGCCGCGCACGAACACGATCTCGTCCGGCGAAGAGGCGCCGATGAAGCGTCGCACGGTGTCGCGCGCATGCTCGTAAGCATCCGTCGCGCGGCCTGCCAGCGCATGCGCCGCGCGGTGAATGTTCGAGTTCTCGTGCGCATAGAAATACGCGAGACGATCGATCACGGCCTGCGGCTTGTGCGTCGTCGCCGCGTTGTCGAACCAGACGAGTTGCTTGCCGTTTACGCGCTCCTGCAGGATCGGGAAGTCGCGACGGATCGCGTTCACATCGAACGGTGGATGCGCGCCGCGAGGCAGGTTGCCCTGCGGCTCCGCGGCATGCGCATCGTCGATGAAGTAACGCGGCACGTCCGCGCCCGATGCACGCGACACCGGCACGTCGCGATGCACGGCAAGCAGGTCGCGCAACGCATCGTCGCCCGGCAACCCGAACGCTTCCGGCGACGCGAGGCCGTTCGGCGGCACGACGATGTCCTGCGGCGTCGCCTGCCAGCCCTGCAGCGAACCGTCGGTGAAGTAATACGGCGATGCGGCCGGCGCGGCCTTCACCGCACGCTCCGACACCGCCGCATTCGCCTGCGGCACACCGAGCGCCGCGCCGCCGACGCGCGGCTCGAACGCGGGCGCGATCGACACCGCGTTGTCGGGCAGCCCGTTCTGCGCGGCCGCATGCGGCGCGAGCGCGGGCACGCGGTTTCCCAGCGACAGCACGTGCGTCGGCGCGGACGGCGCGAGGTTCGCACCAGGCGCCTTGCCTTGCGGCAGCGCAAGGCCCGGCACGCCGGTGCCCGTGCCGCCCGGCCCGGCGAGCGGCGAGCCGGCCGGCGCCGGATTGCTCACCGACGCGAGGATCGGTGCCGCAGCCGGCAACGCCGACGGCACGCCGCCGGCCGCCCCGCTGCCTGCCGACAGGCCGGGCGCGGTGGCCTGCCCGGGGGGTGTCGCGAAGAACTCGGACGCTAGCCGCGCGAGCGCCGCCGGATCCGGCAAGCCGGCCGGCAGCGGCGCGTGCGGCAACGCGAGCGCGTCGCTGCTGGTCGAGCCGGGATTAACGGTAGGTGTCGGGATAGTCATGGTACTTGGCGATTTCGACGTCATCGAGGACAGCCAGCGCATCCGACGAGTGGACCGCGAGCGAGCAATACAGCGAGATCAGGTACGACGCGATCGCCTGGTTGTTGATCCCCATGAAGCGCACCGACAAGCCCGGCCCCTGCTCACCCGCGACGCCCGGCTGATAGAGGCCGACGACGCCCTGGCGCTTGTCGCCGACGCGCAGCAGCAGGATCTTGGTCTTGCCGTCCGCGACGGGCACCTTGTCCGACGGGATCAGCGGAATGCCGCGCCACGTGAGGAACTGCGAGCCGAACAGGCTGACCGTCGGCGGCGGCACGCCGCGTCGCGTGCATTCGCGGCCGAACGCGGCGATCGCGAGCGGGTGCGCGAGGAAGAACGCAGGTTCCTTCCACACCTTGGTCAGCAGCTCGTCGAGATCGTCAGGCGTCGGCGCGCCGGTCAGCGGGAAGATCCGCTGTTCGTCGGTCACGTTCGCGAGCAGCCCGTAGTCCGGGTTGTTGATCAGCTGGCTTTCCTGCAGCTCCTTGATCGTCTCGATCGTCAGGCGCAGCTGTTCCTTGATCTGGTCATGAGGACTGCTGTAGAGATCGGAGATCCGCGTATGCACGTCGAGCACCGTGCTCACCGCGTTCAGGAAATACTCGCGCGGCTGTTCCTCGTACGGCACGAAGGTCTGCGGCAGCACGCTTTCGTCCTCGAGCTGCGTGCACGCGGCGCGCACGGCTTCCGGATTCTTCACCTGGTTCAGGCGATAGATGCCGGCCTCGACCGGCACCCACTGCAGCAGATGGGTCAGCCAGCGCGGCGTAATCGTGGAAAGCTGCGGGACGGTCTTGGTAGCGTTCGCTAGTTGGCGGGCGGCGTGATCGCTCAGCGCGGCCGTGCCGCTTGCAACGGTCGACATGTGTGGCTCCGGGTTCTTAAGATGAAAAACGGGATTGCTTATGACGCTTGGTGATTATCGGAAGCACGCACCTGCCGGCTCAACATGCTATAGCCGTCACACGGCACAACCGAACGGGAAAAGAGGCGGGATACGTCAGGTCACGTATACGCCGGGCAACAGCATCGAGATCGACACGTCGAACGCGCGCGCGATCTTGTCGGCGGTGACGATCGACGCGATCGCCTCGCCGCGCTCGATCTCGCCGACATACGAGCGATTCAGACCCGCGTGTTCGGCGAGCTGCTCCTGCGACCACGTGCGCGCTTCGCGCAGCTTGCGCACGTTGGCGCCGAAGTGCTGGATCAGGTCGCTCATGTGGTCACCTGTGTGTCGGGCACCGGTTCGGCCGGCTCGCTCCGCGTGCGCGGCACGGTATTCGCCTCGCTGCGCAGCACGGCCTGCGTGACGTTCGCGCCAGCCGGCACGTCCTGCGTGAGCCACACGTTGCCGCCGATCACTGCGCCGCGGCCGATCGTCACGCGGCCGAGGATCGTCGCGCCTGCATAGATCACGACGTCGTCCTCGACGATAGGATGACGTGCGAGCCCCTTCTCCAGATGGCCGGCCGCATCGCGCGGGAAGCGCTTCGCGCCGAGCGTGACGGCCTGGTACACGCGCACGCGCTCGCCGATGATCGCCGTCTCGCCGATCACGACACCCGTGCCGTGGTCGATGAAGAAGCCGCCGCCGATGCGCGCGCCCGGATGAATGTCGATGCCGGTTTCCGCGTGCGCCTGCTCGGCGATGATCCGCGCGAGCAGCGGCAACCCGAGCCGGTACAACTCGTGCGCGAGCCGGTGGTGGATCATCGCGAGGATGCCGGGATAGCAGAGCAGCACTTCGTCTACGCTGCCGGCCGCCGGATCGCCATGGAATGCGGCCAGCACGTCGCTGTCGAGCAGCCGGCGAATGTCGGGCAGGCGTGTGGCGAACGCCTGCACGGCAGTGGAGGCCACTTCGTCGATCTGCGCGTCGGCGTTGCGTTGCCGCGCCGCGTAGCGCAGTTCGAGCGTCACCTGCGCAAGCAGCGCGTTCAGCGCCGCGTCGAGCGCATGGGCCACATAGAAGTTCTCGCTCTCCTGTCGCAGGTCGGGCGGCCCGAGCCGCATCGGGAACAGCACGCCCTTCAGCGCGCCGATGATCTGTGCGAGCGCCTCGCGCGCCGGCAGGTCGCGCCCGCCCGGTTCGAGCGAGCGCCGCTGCTTCTCGCGCCACGCGCGGCGCACGGTCTGTAGCGACTGAACAATGTCGTCGATGTCGAATGCGGCCATGCTGACTTCTCCCCGTAACGGCCGTGACTCAGTCCTGCGCCCACGGCAGGCCGCGATGGCGCCAGCCGTTCCGGCTGCCGCGATGCTGCTGCTCGTCGAGGTCGCCCTCGAATCCTTCGAGCACGTTGAATACCTGCGTGAAGCCGCCTTTGGTCGCGGCCTCGGCCGCCTGCGCGGAGCGATTGCCGCTGCGGCAGAGCAACAGCACCACCGCGTCCTTGCCGGTCCTCGCTTCCAGTTCGCGCACGAAGCGCGGGTTGCGCGTCAGGCTCGTGCCGGTCGCCCACGGCACATGCAGCGACTCCGGCACGTGGCCGACGAATTTCCGTTCTTCCGCCGTGCGCACGTCGACCAGCAACGCGTCGCCGGCTGAGAACAGCGCCCATGCGGTTTCCGGTGCCACGCCGCCTGCGTAAGGCGTACCCGCCGATGCGGCCGCCGCGCGGGTGCCTTCGAGCGCCTGCCGGGCGGCCGTTTCTTCTTCCAATGCAAACGTCATCACGCTTCCTTGTTCTCGCAGATTCGTATGATCAACAACGCCGGGAATGCGGCCGGTGCAGCTTGCGTGCTGTCTATAGCCGTCAGCCCCACTATGCGAGCGCGGTCGGGGAAGCAGAACCAATAAAAATTCATTTCCTAATCAGCGGCGCGCGAAATGCAATAGCAGAGGCGTGCGCTATCGGTGCGGATTCTTGCCGGGGATGTGAGCAGGTGGCCGTTCGATGTCACGCATCGAAGGTTTTCTGAAAGAATCAGGGGGCAGCGAACTCAAGAACGGTGCGGCACGCGTGGTGCTGCACGGTGTCATGGAATCCGGAATGGAATCGCGCGCCGGGTCGAATGGCGCGCGTTGATGGTTCGATGGTTCGATGGTTCGATGAATCGATGAACCATGGCCGGCGGGCGCGGCGCGGTGCCGACGCATCACGCCTGTCACCCCATCAAACGAGCGGATCGCCGTCGCTTCACTCACTGCGGATCCTGCTTCGCACGTTCCGCGGCCGCGATGATCGCGTCGGCCACGGCTTTCGGCTGGCTCAGCATCGCGACATGGCTGCCGTTCACGTGCGTGACCGTCGCGCCGATCCGCTTCGCCATCGCCTCCTGCAGCTTCGGATCAATCATCCGGTCCTGCGTCGCGACGACGAACGACGACGGCTTCGCATGCCACGCGGCCTGCGCGACCTTCTCCGAAATGCAGCCACCGTACCACGGCCCTTGTGTCGCCGCGACGACGCGCTGCTGCGCGGGCGGCAGGTCCGGCGCGAAATCCTGCGCGATCGCCTTGTCCGACAGCGTCGCGAAACCGCCTGCGTCCTTGCGCAGCTCGCCGGCCCACGCCGGCGCCGGCAGCCCCTGCGTGACGTCGGCGATCGACTGGCCGTTGTCCGGTGCGAACGCGGCGACGTAGACGAGCGACTTCACCTTGTCGTCGTTGCCCGCATCGCTGATCACGACACCGGCCCACGAATGACCGACCAGCACGACAGGCCCCTTCTGCGCGTCGATCGCGCGCTTCGTCGCGGCCGTATCGTCGGCGAGCGAGCTCAGCGGGTTCTGCACCGATACGACATGCAGGCCGCGCGCCTCGAGCAGCGGAATGACGCGATTCCAGCTCGACCCGTCGGCAAACGCACCGTGCACCAGCACGACGTTCGTTCCCTTCAGGTCGTCCTTCGTCGCCGCCTGCGCCGCGACCGCACCGAACAGCCCGCCGAGCACCGCCGCGGACACCAGAACCCGTTTCGTCAAACCGACCATCGTCATGCTCCTTTCCATCGTGTTGTTCATGTGAGGTGTGTGTGATGCGGTCGCGCCAGCCTGCAGCAGGCGCGGCAACGGATCACGAATGCGCGTACAGATCGTCGGCGTCCGTGCGCGCGTTTTGTGCGCTTTGTGCGTTTCGTTCGTTCCGTGCAGCGTGCGTGTCGGCGGCGGTGACGCGGGCAGCCGGTGCCGATGTGGCGGCGACGTTGTCGCCCTGCGACTTCGACGGGCCGTTCTGGTCGGAACGCGCGACCTGCTGTGCGGCGGCGACGGCGTTCTGCGCGGCGGCGATATCGTCCGGGTAATGCGCTTCGCTGCTCGCCGGGCTGTAGCCGGCCTTCTCGAGCCGGATGAGGTCGGCACGCACTTCGGCACGCGTGAGGCCGTGGCCGGTATCGGCGAACGACAATGCGGGGATGGCGGCGAGGACGGCAACGGCGAGGATTCGAGCGGCTTTCATGAGTGTTCTCCTTGAAGGAAGTGGGTCTGTCGATCATTCGGCATTCGATCCAGATGGCTGGCATCGAACGTTTCCTGCATGTCGACAGTAGAACCCGCTCACGTATCCGGCATGTTTCCGAATCCTGGCTTCAGTGCAATCCGATGTTTCCGAAGCGGCGATAGATACAGTGCGATACAAACTCGTCGGTCGCGCTACGTAGATACGGACGCTAGCGAATTAATCGTGGACAGATACAGACGCAATGTCGTATGCAGCGCGTCAGACGGCTACATCGCCGGATGACGGGCCGAGCGCCGCGATGGCTTGGAAGACAGCCTGCTTCCGCATCGCTTTTTGAGCGATGAAGCAACGCGACGGATGTTCGCCTTGAAACACATTCTGACAATTTGCGTTCGTCGCCATCGCGCTCGGCGCGCATTTTCCCGACATAGGCGCTTGCCACGCGCGCTCGTTCGATATGCTTGCCGCCTTGCTTCTGTTCTCCATTGATTCGGATACTTATCGATTTTCTTCGTGATCGTCCGATACCGGGGGAACGTGTCTTGGATGTTCAGGAGTTTGGATGACAGATTCATTTGTCGATTCGCGACCGGTTGCGGATGCGCGCACCGACGGCCCCGGTGCGAAAGTCGATACATCACCTGATGCGGCTGCACCGCGCCCCGAACCGCCGCCGATCGTCGTCGGTCGTGTTGAAGGGATGACGATGTTCACGAAGAACACACCACTTATCTGCATCAGGCAATTGCCCTTGCCCGGCATTGTGATCTTCGTTCATGGAGTCAACTCCGAAGGCGAATGGTTCGATGCGACGGAGGATGGGCTGTGCAAAGGCCTGAATCGCCGGCTCGGGCGTCTGAACGATCAAATGATGTATCACGGCATCGACGCCGGGCAGTTGACGCCCGCGAAGTACACGGAAAGCGTGACGCCGGATGGGTTCTTGAATCCGAAGCTTTGGTCCGGCGACTACATCAAGCCGGACCCTTCGTTTTCGCCCGTGATTCATTTCCGATGGGGCTATCGGGCAACGGCGGCCGAACTGAAGGAATACGGCGACAAGATCTTTCTGAACGAGAAGGACTATTGGGGCGGCGGCCCGTTCACGAACGGCTGTGCAAGCCTGCCCGATCTCTGGCACGGCGGTCTGGACGATCGAACGATGGGATGGATGACCGTGCAAGGCATCAACCCGACCAACCGTCCGCTTTACCGCGCGCCGCCACGCGCGTATGGCGTGCTCGCTGCGTTGCGCCTCGCCAGGCTGATCGAATCGATTCGCCGCATGCAGGCCGATGTACCCATTACTGTTGTGTGTCACAGCCAAGGCAACATCGTCGGCCTGACAGCGGCTTTCTTCGGCGACGCCTTCCCTGATGTCGAAGATCCGTGGGGGAGCACCGGCCATTGCGTGGCGGACGCCTACGTGCTGGCGAATGCGCCTTATAGCCTGGCGAATGCGGACGGCCCGTACAAATCCGACACATTCATGGATACATGGTCGCAACGCGCGACGAAAGATGCGAGCGGTCAGCGCGGACGGCAGACCTATACGGCGCGTACCAAAACGTTCGGCAAGTTTCTATCGATCATCGGCGCTCGCAAAACACACGAACTGCCCGCCGACAAGATCGATGAAGACATGGAAAACAAGCGGATATCGCCGACCAGCAACCGGTCTTATGCGACGCAAGAGGATCGCGCTCGGCACGGCTTGAATGGGTCGACATATGGACGCGTCACCGCGTATTGCTGTCCGCACGATCAGGTGATTTCGGCGGTGACGGTTCAAGGTATCGGCTGGCGCGGGATCAGCAAGCACGAACTCGACGATATCGGTGCGGCAGGCATCCTGACGCAGCGGGTGTTCGCATCCGGCTTTCCAGTCGGCGTGCAGAAGCCCTACCGGTATTGGGAAGACGACTGGCGGCATGGCAAGCAAGGAACGAAACCGGGCTTCTGGTATCCGCCATCGCCGCCCGCCAAGTTCAATCTCATTGGCGCGATCAAAGGGAATGAATCTGTTCTCGGGATGGCGGCGACGCTTGTGACTGCGCCGCTCATGTTCGTCGTGACCGGAATCAGTTCGGCGCTGAACATGCTCCGCGTGAACGCCGATCCGCCGAAGGGCTGGACCGTGGTGGCGGATGCTCCGGCACTTGATGATCCGTTCCCGCCGAAGTCGTTGCGATTCGGTAAGCCGGTCGAAACAAAGGACGGTGACGCGGTAAGCGACTTCAACGAAGGTAACGACCCGCCAGCCGCATGGCGCGATGCGAGCAAGGCCGATGCAGATAAGCGGGCCGACGATCCCTACGACCAGTACAAGGCAAAGAACGCAGATAGTGCAGCGCAAGGTACTGCGGAAACCGAGGCCGGGCAGCGTTATGAGGATCGCGCGCTGATGCGGATGGAGGCGCGTCGAACGCTGAACACGGAATGGCTCGATAGCGACGGCCACGTACTCGGCGAGGACGGAAAAAGCGCGATGCCGGAAGGCTACAAGGAATGGCGCGACAAGCAGATTGTCGATTGGCTCGACCGTGGTTCGACCAATAGTCCGACCAACCATTCCACGACGATGACCAATCCTGAGCACGCCGAGAAGGCGCTTGCGTATGACGTTGCTGTGGGCCTGTGCTACCTGACGGAGAAGCAGATCAAAGCCCTACGCGTCGAGGCGGATTGGCGGATGGGGGACGGCATTCCAGATACCAACCCGAACAAGAACTACGCCAAGTACTTTAAATATGGAACGTTTGATCGAATGTCGATGCACGAATGGGTACATGCCAAGAATAGCGAAGGAAATATTCCCGAGGCGATCACGGACAAACGTGAAGACGAGTTCTATCTGAAGGCCGGGGGTTTCGTATGAAGGCACTGATCGCCACGTTGCCGCGACGCGTCGCCATCGCTGTTTCGACATGGTTGATCACCACCGTGCTCATGGCCACGCTGATGGCGCACGTAGAACAACCCGACCCGGCACATTTGGAAATAGGAGATTGGATGAAACGATTCGTTTTGGTACCCGGTTTGACTGCACTTGTGGTGTTTCTGTTCACCACCGCCATCATGCGTCCAGCACAAGCTGCCTCCCCCCGCGAGCTTGAAGGGAATGCAGCGTCGGCAGTCGAAGAACCGGTCAAGCCATTCGTAGCCCAGGTTGTCGGCCTGATGTGGTTGAATCCATTACAACGCATGGACTACCCGATCGAATGGCAGTTGTTGTGGGCGCAACGGCTCGCTTCACCGAACAAGAATGATGACATGGTGCGTACGAAGCCCGAGAAATATTCGTCGCTTCGGTCCATTGGAGCATTGGTTTACGGGAACGATGGCGAGGAAACATTCAAGGGCTTCTATCACAAGTACGTGAACAAGTTTTTCGTGTTGATGCGTTCTCGCTACTTCGCGAACGCGCGCTATTTCTACACCGTGAAATCCGAGAACGCCAAAGATTGGCGCGAGCTTGCCGGAATTCATATCGAGCTCGCGTTACCTCCGAGGCTTGATCCTATCGAGGCGAAGACGTACTTGACCAATGAATTTGTCGAATGCTTCGAGATCGGCCCACCGTCGCCCAAGACGCTTTGGAGCCGCGATACGCCCCCTGATGTTCAGATCACGCAAGGCGGCGCGAATACCGGCTTTACGTCGCTGAACAAGGCATTGGACTACCTGCAGGCAAACCCCGACAAGACCGTGTGGGCGATGAACTGGGACGCACCGAACTTCCCGCCTACCGACGCACAGATC
>NZ_QTPW01000050.1:0-33602 GCF_003857965.1 Burkholderia sp. Bp9031 | reverse complement strand
CGAACGATCCGGAAAAGCCGTTCGTGACGAGCGGCATCCGCCTGGGTTCGCCGGCGATGACGACGCGCGGCTTCGGCCCGGCGGAAGCCGAGAAGGTCGGCAACCTGATCGCCGACGTGCTGGAAGCGCCGGAAGATGCCGCGACGATCGAGCGCGTGCGCGGGCTCGTCGCAGAGCTGACGCAGCGTTTCCCGGTCTACGGCTAAGGTGATGTGATCGGGTTCAACTGCCGACGCGGTTGGACCTCGTGCAGTCCGAAGCGATGTAAAAAAATCCGGCTCGCAGTATATGCGAGCCGGATTTTTTCGCTGTGTGCGAGCGGATGTCGCTTTACACGCTTCACACCGACGGATCGACGTTGGCCTCGAGTTCGCGAATGCGCTCGTCGTTGCGCGTGTCCTTGAGCACCGGCGGCCCCGCGAACGAATTGCGCACGCCGAAGCCGTACCAGATCACCATCAGCACGACCACGAACGCAACCAGTACGTAGAGCACTTTCTCGTTCGGTGGCTGGATGCCGACGTAGGCGAGCACGCAGGCGCCCACCAGCGCGAGCAACGCGCACGGCTTCGACCAGATGCCCAGCTGGAACGGGCCCTTTTCGGTCCACGTGCGCCCTTCGGCCAACATCCCCGAGCCGATCGGCATCGCATACGAGATGAACAGGAACACCGCGCTGCCCGCGCTCAGTACCGAGAACGCGTCGCCGTACAGCGTGACGACGATCGCGAGCACCGCGCAGGTCCAGATCGCGGGGCCGGGCGTCCGATGGTTGTGATTCACGCTGCGCAGCAGCTTCGACGCCGGCAGCCCGCCGTCGCGCGCGAATGCATACATCATTCGCGACGTCGACATGATCGCGGCGAGCCCGCACACGTAGTTGATGAAGAACATCGCGAGTTCGAGGCACACGCGCAAGGTCTTCGGGATCGGCGCGAGGATGGCCTCGAAGAAGCCGGTGCCCTGTTTCATCGCGGCGGTCAGGTCGGGCATGACCAGCACGAACGTGCACACCATCACGTAGCCGAACACCGCGGACCAGAACACCGAGCCGATGATGCCGCGCGGCACGTTTTTCGCCGCGTCGTGCGTCTCCTCCGACGTGTGCGCGGACGCGTCGAAGCCCGTGATCGTGTAGGTCACCAGCAGCAGGCCGGACAGGAACGCGAGCGGCGTGGCCTGTTTCGGCCAGGCGCCGCCGTCGACGCCCGTGAAGTTGGTGAAGGTGACGAGCCGGTGCAGGTCGAACGCGACCGGCGAGTAGACCAGCAGCGACACGACCAGCGCGATCGTCACGACGAAGATCAGGTAGCCGGACAGGTCGGTGATCTTGCTCGCAATCTTGATGCCGCGTGCGTTCAGGATTGCCTGCGAAATGGTGATGAACGCGATGAACGCAGTCTGGTGCCACCACGTCAGGCTGTCCGGACTGACGCCGAACATCGGGGCGATCAGCGTCTTGAAGAACGGATCGTAGGTGCCGAAGTTGATTGCCGCGATCACGAAGATCAGGCCGATCAGGTTGAGCCACGCCGTCATCCACCCCCATTTCTTCCCGCCGAGCATGGCGCCCCAGTGATAGAGGCCGCCGGCGGTTGGAAACGCGGACGCGATTTGCGACATCGATACCGCGACGATCAGCGCGAACAGCGAGCCGAGCGGCCAGCCGAGACCGATCGATGCGCCGCCGGCCGCGGAAAACGCGAGCTGAAACGCGGTGATGCCGCCTGACAGAATGCAGATCACCGAAAACGACACGGCGAAGTTCGAGAAGCCGTTCATGCGTCTCGAGAGCTCCTGCGCGTATCCCATCTTGTGGAGGAGGCTTACGTCACTGTCGGTGCCTGAATCAGGCTGGATTTTTGCATCCATATTTGCTCCGTCACGAATGTCCTGCATGGCAGGACCGTCATCGCCGCCCGGGCCCGGCGCTGGCGCCCGCTCCTGGAATTCGTCGGTGGCACGCGATGCCATGCAGGGATGACAGTCGCTTTCCGGTCCGATGCGGGAACGGTATGAAGCCAAATCTCGCGGCGCTATCGGATTTCGGCAAGGCAGTCGAAACGCCGGATGCATGCACCGTTCGGGGGCATTGCATGCCGGTTTGCGTTTTTGTAAGAAATCCGGAGGAGTCGGGGATGACTCGTGCTTGCCGAAATGCGATAGCTGGAGAAAGGGCGTGTGACCGCGAGCGTTGATCACCTGCTCGACGCGTTTGCTGCGGAGGAAAGTCTGCACGTGCCGCTGAAGGCGCTGGATGCGTACGGCGCGTGATGGTTGCGGAGGGTTTCGCTTGAGGGTGTCGCCGCCCGCGCGGTCACGCGTCGAAGTGTCGGCTTCGTGCGCGAACGCGGGTGGCGCTTCGTTACGTGCGTGTCGCGCTCAGGCCGTCGCGGTTCGCCGCGCCGTCAGCCGATTCCACAGCATCCCGGAGCGGCTCCCGCTTCGGCAATAGGCAAGCACGGGCTTCGGCAGCGCATCGACCAGTGCGCCGAACGCGTCGACTTCCGCATCGCCGATCCGATCGCGTTCGACCGGCAGATAGCGTGCGTCGAGGCCGAGTTCGCGCGCCGCCGCAGCGATCTCGTCGAATGCCGGTTGATCGGCGCCTTCGCCGTCCGGCCGGTTGCAGATCACCGCGCGAAAGCCCGCATTGCGGATCGCCTTCAGGTCTGCCGGCGCGATCTGTCGCGACGCGGTGAAGCCGGTCGCTGCCGCGGCCCGGCATTGCTCGAGCGCGCGCGCAAAACACGCGATCGCGAAATCGACGTCCTGCTCGGTCGTGAAGCGGCCGAAGCTGATGCGCACCGTGCGGCCCGCGGCTTGTTCATCGAGGCCGATCGCGGTCAGCACGTGGGACGGCGCGCCGCTGGTCGAGTTGCATGCGGACGTCGACGACACGGCGAGCGAATCGCCGAGCATGAACGGGAAGAAGCCCGGCGCGTTCACCGTGAGGCTCAACGTGTGCGGGATGCGGCGCGCCGCTGCCGCGTTATGCGTGATGTCGCCGAGCGCGAGCAGCGCGTCCTTCAGGCGCGCACTGAGGGCGGCGATCCGCACGGCTTCACGCTCGAGCTTGTCGGCCGCCAGTTCGCATGCGGTGCCCATCCCGACGATCTGATGCGTCGCGAGCGTGCCCGAGCGCAGGCCGCGCTCGTGTCCGCCGCCGTGAATCTGCGGCGCGATGCGATCGGCGATGTCGCGGCGCACGAACAGCGCGCCGATGCCTTTCGGACCATATACCTTGTGCGCGGACATCGACAGCAGGTCGATGCCGAGCGCGCGCACGTCGATCGGCGTCTTGCCGAGCGCCTGCGCGGCGTCGACGTGCAGCAGCGCGCCGGCCGCGTGCACGATGCGCGAGATCGCGCCGATGTCGGTCAGCGTGCCGAGTTCGTTGTTGACGAGCATCAGCGACACGAGGCCCGTATCGGGGCCGATCGCCGCGGCGACTGCGTCGACGGTGATTTCGCCGTCGGCGGTGGGCGTCAGGTAGGTTGCCGTCATCCCGCGCTTCGACAGGTTCGCCATCGTGTCGAGGATGGCCTTGTGTTCGAGGCGGCTCGTGATCAGGTGGCGCTTGTCGGTCGCGGTCTCCGCGTAGCCCTTCAGCGCGAGGTTGTTCGATTCGGTGGCGCCCGACGTCCAGACGATCTCGTCGGCATCCGCGCCGATCAGCGCGGCGACCTGCGCGCGCGCGTGCTCGACTTTTTCCTTCGCAAGCCGGCCGGCGGCGTGCGAACTCGATGCGGGATTGCCGAAGATGCCGTCGGCACCGAGGCAGGCCGTCATCGCTTCGATCACGCGGGGATCCGCCGGGGTGGTGGCTGCGTAGTCGAGGTAGTGCAGCGGGGTGGTATTGCTCATGTCCTTCTCTGGCTCTTTCTCTTCGGAATGGGAGAAATGATACGAGGGAGGGCGGGGAAAAAGGATCCAAAATTGGCTGGCAATGCCGCTTGATGTGGAATCGTGTTTTGCATGAATGCGCCTATGGGGAATTTATTTCTGTTTGACGCCGGCCGGGCATGGTGGCGGCCCGGTCATGCGGATGCTCGCGTGACCGGCGTACGCACGCCGACGCAGCGTTCGGGGTTGCGCGGCGGGATCGTGAATGCGGTCGTCGCGTATCGAGGAGACGAACGACATCGGCGGGTAGCGAGGTGGCGACTTGTCCGATCTGGCACGCATTGAACGCCAGTGAACGCCCCGAAGCACGAGCCGGTTAGGTCATCTTGTCCTGGTCCGGATGATTCGATAAGCGATGTGCGTCCTGCACCCATGCGTGCAGCGCGCGCTCGTATTTCGCCGGGATCGTGATCGTCACCGTGGTGAGGCGCGTGTCGTTGCCCGGTAGTTCCAGATACCGCTGCCACGCTTTGCGAACGAGCTGCGACATGGCCGAGCGATTGATACCCAGTTCCTCCGCCAGTTCGCGCTGTGAGCGGCCCTTCACGAAAATCTCGTGCAAGGCCCACTGGTTCAAGGGTTTGATCCGCGTATCCTGCAGCCGCAACAGCCGGAATTGTTCGGCGGTCATGCGTCGTGTCTTCAGCATTCAAGGCCGCCCCGAAGTCGGAAGGGAAGAAATCAGCAGCGCGCCGCATGAAGTCTCGTGACCGTCGAACGCGGCCGCTTGGCCTTCGACGTTGAATGAAGCGTCACCTTTGGCAATCGTGCAGGTGCCGTGAACCGGACACGAACACACGTCGCCGATGCGGGCGACCGCGCGTCCCATGACCGTGCTTGTCGCGGCTCCGGATTCGACCCGGCCGCCGTGGGTATGTTTGTCGCCTACCCGGATAATTCCTCGCATATGTCGCATCCTTCTGAATGATTCGCGCGGTGGTCACGTTGGTACGCAACGCGCCACTGCGCGGGTTTGCATCACCATGAATAGCCCTGCATGCCGTAGTCGGTATCGTGTCGACGGCCCCACCACGGCAGGTAGGCGTTGTTGCCGCCGCGTGCGCGGAACCAGTCTTTGGTTGGGTCGATCGGTGTGAGATTCGACGGCGGCATGACGACGACTGCGACGGGGTGGTCAGGGTCGGTCGTGCCGGCGACGAGTGCGTTGCCACCGAAGTGATTGATTCGGCCGATTGCGAGCGCGACGTCGGTCAGTGCGCTGCCGGTTCCCATGTCGCCGAGTAGGGCGGCCGTGTTGAAGGTCTGCTTCCGGTGGTCGTATTCGGGGAGGGTTTCGGTCAAGGTCTGCGCGAGCGCGACAAGGCGTGATGACGCTGCATCGCTGCCGTTGCCTGCGTCGTGGACGATGTAGTTCAGGTCAGTGACCGCGACACCGGCATTGCGTGCTGCTTGGTCGATGGTTGCTTTCCACGCCTGCACGGTGCGTGTCGTGCCGACCTTTGGCGAAAAATCGTGCGTGTTGCCCGTTGCGGCCTTGCCGATCCAGGCGAGCGGTTCGCGCTGCGTGTTGAAGTTCGGGCCGGCGAGGAACAGCACGACGAGGTTTTCGTTGATTTGTGCGTCGGTAGGCGGGAAGTTCGGTGCGTCCCAGTTCATCGCCCACGCGGTCTTGTCGGGGTTTGCCTGCAGGTAGGTCAATGCCTTGTTCAGTGATGTGAAACCGGCGTTTGCGTCGCCTTGCGTGATCTGAACATCAGGGGGCGTATCGCGGCTCCAAAGCGTCTTGGGCGACGGCGGACCGATCTCGAAGAAATTCATCATCCGATCGACCATGCGCGATTTGGCAAAGGCAGGATCAAGTCGAGGCGGAACAGCAATTTCTACGTGTATGCCGGCGAGTTCGCGCCAGTCACGCTGGCGATCGGGGCTCACTGTATAGAAATACATCGCGTTGCTGAAGTAGCGGGAGCGTAGCAGTAAGATGAATTTATCAATGTACTTGGCGTAGAAACCGTTGAAGGTTTCCGTTCCGCGATTGCCGTACACCAACGCACCAATCGACCGAAGCGCCGAATATTTCTCGGGCTTCGTACGCACCATGTCATCGTTCTTGTTCGGGGCGGCAAACCCTTGCGCCCACAACAACTGCCATTCAGTCGGATAGTCCATACGTTGCAACGGATTCAACCACATCAGACCAACGATCTGCGCGACGAACGGCTTCGCCGGCTCTTCGTTTGTTGGTGTTGCATTCTCTGCACGCTCAATGACAGGCGCGGCTTGTGCCGGATGCATCATGGCCGTGGTGAATAGAAACACCATGAGTGCAGTCAAGCCGGGTACGACAATGAATCGTTTCATCCAATCTCCTATTTCCAAATGGACCGGGTCGGGTTGCTCTACGTGAGCCGTCAGTGTGGCCATGAGCACGCTGATGATCAGCGATGCCGAAACGGGGATGGCGGCACATCTCGGTCATGTGACGATCGGTGCTTTCAAATTACATCGCCGACCTCGATCTGGCCTTGACTCTGCATGAGCCGTGCAGCGGGCTCGCTTGCATGCAACGTGCCACCGCACTGGCTTGCGTCACCACGAATAACCCTGCATGCCGTAGTCGGTATCGTGTCGACGGCCCCACCACGGCAGGTAGGCGTTGTTGCCGCCGCGTGCGCGGAACCAGTCTTTGGTTGGGTCGATCGGCGTGAGATTCGACGGCGGCATGACGACGACTGCGACGGGATGTTCAGCGTCGGTCGTGCCGGCGACGAGTGCATTGCCGCCGAAGTGGTTGATTCGGCCGATTGCGAGCGCGACGTCGGTCAGTGCGCTGCCGGTTCCCATGTCGCCGAGTAGGGCGGCGGTATTGAACGTCTGCTTCCGGTGGTCGTATTCGGGGAGGGTTTCGGTCAAGGTCTGCGCGAGCGCGACAAGACGCGATGATGCTGCATCGCTGCCGTTGCCGGCGTCGTGGACGATGTAACTCAGGTCGGTGACCGCGACGCCGGCGTTGCGTGCCGCTTCGGCGATAGTTTCCTTCCACGCCTGCACGGCACGCGTCGTGCCGACCTTCGGCGAAAAGTCGTGCGTGTTACCTGTTGCGGCTTTGCCGATCCAGGCGAGCGGCTCGCGCTCGGTGTTGAAGTTCGGGCCGGCGAGGAACAGCACGACAAGGTTTTCGTTGATCTGTGCGTCGGTAGGCGGGAAGTTCGGTGCGTCCCAGTTCATCGCCCACACGGTCTTGTCGGGGTTTGCCTGCAAGTAGTCCAATGCGTTGTTCAGCGATGTAAAGCCGGCATTCGCGCCTCCTTGCGTGATCTGAACATCAGGGGGCGTGTCGCGGCTCCACATCGATGTAAAGTATGGATTTCCTATAAAGAAAGTTTCTTGGATCGACTTTTTAAGATAGTCGTGGGCGATAATTGAGTCGAGGCGATCGGAAACGGCACTCTCAATGTGAATCCCGGCGAGTTCACGCCAATCCTGTGGACTATCTGGCTTTACAGAATAGAAGTACTTCGCGTTTTTCGCGTAGCGACCACTCATCAGACGGGGGAACTTCTCGACGTACTTGTGATAAAAACCCTTGAAAGTTTCTTTCCCACGATTGCCATACACCAACGCTCCAATCGACTGAAGCGTCGCAAACGACTTCGGATCAGTGCGTACCATGTCGTCGTCTTTGTTTGGCACGGCAAGCCCCTGCGTCCACAATAATTGCCATTCGGTCGGGTAGTCCATCCGTTGTAGTGGGTTCAACCAAATCATGCCGACAACCTGAGCGACGAACGGCTTCGCCGGCTCTTCGGCTGTTGGCGCTGCATTCTCTGCATGCTCCAGAACAGGCGTGGCTTGTGCAGGACGTGTGATGGCCGTGGTGAACAGAAACACTATGAATGCAGCCAGGCCAGGAACGACAACGAATCGCTTCATCCAATCTCCCATTTCCAAATGCGCCAGGTCGGGTTGTTCTACGTGCGCCATCAGCGTGGCCATGAGTACAGTGACGATCAGCCATACCGAAATGGAGATGGAGACACATCTCGGTCATGTGACGATCGGTGCTTTCAAATTACATCGCCGACCTCGATCTGGCCTTGACTCTGCATGAGCCGTGCAGCGGGCTCGCTTGCATGCAACGTGCCACCGCACCCCGCTTGCATCACCACGAATAACCCTGCATGCCGTAGTCGGTATCGTGTCGACGTCCCCACCACGGCAGGTAGGCGTTGTTGCCGCCGCGTGCGCGGAACCAGTCTTTGGTTGGATCGATCGGCGTGAGATTCGACGGCGGCATGACGACGACTGCGACGGGGTGTTCGGGGTCGCTCGTGCCGGCGACGAGTGCGTTGCCGCCGAAGTGATTGATTCGGCCGATTGCGAGTGCGACGTCGGTCAGTGCGCTGCCGGCTCCCATGTCGCCGAGTAGGGCGGCCGTGTTGAAGGTCTGCTTCCGGTGGTCGTATTCGGGGAGGGTTTCGGTCAGGGTCTGTGCGAGCGCGACAAGACGTGATGACGCTGCATCGCTGCCGTTGCCTGCGTCGTGGACGATGTAGTTCAGGTCAGTGACCGCGACGCCGGCATTGCGTGCCGCTAGGTCGATCGTTTCCTTCCACGCCTGCACGGCACGCGTCGTGCCGACCTTCGGCGAAAAGTCGTGCGTGTTACCTGTTGCGGCCTTGCCGATCCAGGCGAGCGGCTCGCGCTGCGTATTGAAATTCGGGCCGGCGAGGAACAGCACGACAAGGTTCTCGTTGATTTGTGCGTCCTTGGGCGGGAAGTTGGGCGCGTCCCAGTTCACCGCCCACGCGGTCTTGTCGGGGTTTGCCTGCAGGTAGGTCAATGCCTTGTTCAGTGATGTGAAACCGGCGTTTGCGTCGCCTTGCGTGATCTGAACATCAGGAGGTGTGTCGCGGCTCCACATCGTCGCGAAATGCGGATTACCGATAGAAAACGTCTTTCGAATTGAGTCTTGCAAGTAGCTTTGCGATTCGGTCGCATTAAGTCGATTCGGAATCGAAAGCTCAACATGAATGCCCGCGAGTTCCCGCCAATCTCTTTTATGATCGGGCGCTACCGTGTAGAAGTATTTGGGATTGGAGGCATAGCGCGAGCTCAGCAGCAGAGGAAACTCGAACATATACTTGCGGTAGAAGCCTCTAAATGTTTCCTCGCCGTCGTTGCCGTATGCGATTCCCGCTACCGATTGCAGTGTAGTAAAGGACTTCGGGTCGGTGCGAACCATGTCGTCATTCTTGTTTGGTGCCGCAAGCCCTTGCGTCCATAACAATTGCCATTCGGTCGGATAGTCCATACGTTGCAACGGATTTAGCCACATCATGCCGACAACCTGCGCGACGAACGGCTTCGCCGGCTCTTCGACTACTGGCGCTGTATTCGCTGTACTCGCACCAATAGGCGCGGCTTGTGCCGAACGTATCATGGCCGTGGTGAGCAGAAACACCACGAGCGCAGCCAGGCCGGGTACGATAACGATTCGCTTCATCCAATCTCCTATTTCCAAATGGGCTAAGTCGGGTTGTTCTACGTGTGCCATCAGCGCGGCCATGAGCACGGCGGTAATCAACCATGTCGAAACGGCGACGGCGGCACGTCTCGGCCATGTAGCGATCAGCGTCTTCAAATCACACTCCCGACCTTCAGATAGAACTCACCTTCACGTTCATCCGTGATCGTGTCAGGCTTCTGGCCTTCGCTGTCCTCGGCATGTACCCATTCATGTATCGATAGACCATCAAGTTGCCCGCGTGCAAAATATTCGTAGTACTTCTTGTTTAGGTTTTCGTCTGACAGACCTTTACCCATCCGCCAATCTGCCTCAATCCGAAGCGATTTCATTTGCTTGGGCGTGAGATAGCACAGACCTACAGCAGCGTCATACGCAAGCGCCTTCTCGGCGTGCTCAGGATTGGTCATCGTCGTGGAATGGTTGGTCGGACTATTGGTCGAACCACGGTCGAGCCAATCGACAATCTGCTTGTCGCGCCATTCCTTGTAGCCTTCCGGCATCGCGCTTTTTCCGTCCTCGCCGAGTACGTGGCCGTTGCTATCGAGCCATTCCGTGTTCAGCGTTCGACGCGCCTCCATCCGCATCAGCGCGCGATCCTCATAACGCTGTCCGGCCTCGGTTTCCGCCGTACCTTGCGCGACGCTATCCGCGTTCTTTGCCTTGTACTGGTCGTAGGGATCGTCGGCCCGCTTGTCCGCATCGGCCTTTCTCGCGTCGCGCCAGGCGGCCGGTGGATCGTTGCCTTCGTTGAAGTCGCTGACCGCGTCGCCGTCCTTCGTTTCGACCGGCTTGCCGAATCGCATTGCCTTCGGCGGGAACGGATCATCAAGTGCCGGAGCATCCGCCACCACGGTCCAACCCTTCGGCGGATCGGCATTCACACGGAGCATGTTCAGCGCCGAACTGATTCCGGTCACGACGAACATGAGCGGCGCTGTCACGAGCGTCGCTGCCACGCCCAAAACCGACTCATTCCCTTTGATTGCACCGATCAGATTGAATTTGGCCGCCGGCGATGGCGGATACCAGAAGCCGGGTTTCGTTCCTGGCTTGCCATGCCGCCAGTCGTCTTCCCAATACCGGTAGGGCTTCTGCGCGCCGACTGGAAAGCCGGATGCGAACACCCGCTGTGTCAGGATGCCTGCCGCACCGATATCGTCGAGTTCGTGCTTGCTGATCCCGCGCCAGCCGATACCTTGAACCGTCACCGCCGAAATCACCTGATCGTGCGGACAGCAATACGCGGTGACGCGTCCATATGTCGACCCATTCAAGCCGTGCCGAGCGCGATCCTCTTGCGTCGCATAAGACCGGTTGCTGGTCGGCGATATCCGCTTGTTTTCCATGTCTTCATCGATCTTGTCGGCGGGCAGTTCGTATGCTTTGCGAGCGCCGATGATCGATAGAAACTTGCCGAAGGTCTTCGTGCGTGCGGCGTAGGTCTGCCTTCCGCGCTGACCGCTCGCGTCCTTCGTCGCGCGTTGCGACCATGTATCCATGAACGTGTCGGATTTGTACGGGCCGTCCGCATTCGCAAGGCTATACGGCGCATTCGCCAGAACGTAGGCGTCTGCCACGCAATGGCCGGTGCTCCCCCACGGATCTTCGACATCAGGGAAGGCGTCGCCGAAGAACGCCGCTGTCAGGCCGACGATGTTGCCTTGGCTGTGACACACAACAGTAATGGGTACATCGGCCTGCATGCGGCGAATCGATTCGATCAACCTGGCGAGGCGCAACGCAGCGAGCACGCCATACGCGCGTGGCGGCGCGCGGTAAAGCGGACGGTTGGTCGGGTTGATGCCTTGCACGGTCATCCATCCCATCGTTCGATCGTCCAGACCGCCGTGCCAGAGATCGGGCAGGCTTGCACAGCCGTTCGTGAACGGGCCGCCGCCCCAATAGTCCTTCTCGTTCAGAAAGATCTTGTCGCCGTATTCCTTCAGTTCGGCCGCCGTTGCCCGATAGCCCCATCGGAAATGAATCACGGGCGAAAACGAAGGGTCGGGCTTGATGTAGTCGCCGGACCAAAGCTTCGGATTCAAGAACCCATCCGGTGTCACGCTTTCCGTGTACTTCGCGGGCGTCAACTGCCCGGCGTCTATGCCGTGATACATCATTTGATCGTTCAGTCGCCCGAGCCGGCGATTCAAGCCTTTGCACAGCCCATCCTCTGTCGCATCGAACCATTCGCCTTCGGAGTTGACTCCATGAACGAAGATCACAATGCCGGGCAAGGGCATCTGCTTGAGGCAGATGAGTCGTACGCCTTTCGTGAACATCGTCACACCTTCGCCGCGGCCGACGATGATCGGCGGCGGTTCAGGGCGCGGCGCGGCCGCATCAGGTGATGTATCGGCTCTCGCGCCGGGTTCGTCGGTGGGCGCATCCGTTCCTGCTCGCGGATCGACAAATGAATCTGTCATCTAAACTCCTGCGTATTCCTATACGTTCTTCTTGATGAACTGCACCGCCAGCCTCTCGAACTGATCGGTATCGACGGCCGGCAGTTCGCCCGCCGCGTCGGCAGTCAAGTTCGACAGCGCACCGGAAGCCTTTTGAATCTGCCCGTCGAATCCTGGAGCCGCGTTGCCGTCCGAGGAGCGAATCAGCTTCGGCACGCGATCAAGTGCGTCCTGGCCGAACGACGGCATATCCACACTCATGCTGGCGGGACCATCCCAAGCATGACCGGCCGATTTCACCGTGAAAGTGCCGGGGCATCCCAGCTGGATATCGCCACCGTGCAGCTTGAGATATGCGCCGCCAGACGTAACGAGCACGACTTCATCACTCGCGGTGCCGACCAGCTTTCCCCCCGCCGCAGTCAATTGAATGTCTTTCGCCGACTCGACCTGCGTGTCGTCGTTCTGCGACTGGATCGAGACCTTCCCCTGGTTCGCGATCGCCGACACGCCGTCGCCGTGCGCAAACATCGCGACGCCGCGGCCGGCATGCAGGTTGATGCGCTCGCCGCTGGTGACTTGCACGTGTTGCTGCGCGATCTGATCGATGTTCTCGCCCGCATACATGACGTGCGTTTTGGGCGTGACGTTGAGCGATCCGGACTGCGCGCCGAACGCCATCAACGCAGGCGCATCGTCGGCCGTGCCGGCTTGTGCACGGCCGGGCGTCCAGTTGCGGAATGCACTGGCGACGTTGTCCTGACCGCCGGTGTCGACAGACCGCCCGCCATGCTGCCCGGCATAGTCGCCAAGCGATTTGAAGAGTTCGGTACACTGATCGAGCAGGCGAATCAGCTCATCGCGATCGAGCTGAGCCCCGGTGGCCCGTGTGCGCGCATAGGTCGACAGCAAGATGCCGCGGGCGGCGCGCAACGCCGCGGCGGCATCGGTGCGCAGCTCCGCGCCTTCGCCGCGACCCTCCCCACGTCCGTTTTCCCGCGGCTGGGTGAGATACCCGAGATTCAATTCGGTATGCGCATGTTCGCTCGTCAACTGCGCCGAGATTTGCGACGGCGTATCGTCCAGACGAAGCTGGTTATAACGCCTGCCGTTGATTTCCTTGGTCTTGATGCCGGAGAGGAACCGGTTGCCGGGAAGCGTGCCTTTATGGCTGAAGGTCGCGGGCGGATTCGCGCCGTTGCTCAAGACGCCGATGATGACCAACCGGTCCGGATCGCCCGACAGACATCCCAGCAGCACTTCCATACCGACGCGGGGCAGGAAGAGCGTGCCGAAGTTGCCGCCCGCGAGGCTGGCCCCGACGCGAATCGGCGCACTATCGCCAGCCCGCCCGTTCGTTCCGGCGCCTTGCGCGTGCGCATGGTCCTCGGGATCGAGGCCGTGGATTCGCACGCGTACGCGGCCGGCCTCGTCGCAAAACACTTCCTCTCCCTGCGTGCCGACGATCGTACCGGTCAGCAGGTGAGCCGGTGGCACATCGACGGTCGGATCGTAGGCAGGCTTGAGCGGCACGCCGCGCCGCACGCACGTGAATCGGTTCTCATAGCGCGTGTCCGTTTGTTCGGAGACGTCGGCAGGCATCGACGGAGCGATGTCGCCCAGGTTCCGGCTCGCCGCGAACAACCCGTTCACGCGACCCGCCAGATGCTTGGGCAGGTTGTTCCAGATATCGTGTCGAACCGACGTGACGACAAACTGGCGTCGATCGACCGGCTTCATATCCAGCTCGGGGTCGCCCGTCAGCGTGAACCAGTGACCGACCGGCAAATCGCGCACGCTGCCGATGCCGTCGTAACGTTCGGCTTCGAACTGGTGAGCCAGTATCCGGTCGCGCGTGATGCGATCGTGATCGTTCCACGAATCGGCGACGTGCGGGATGTCGATCGCGACGTCGGTCAGCAGGCGCGCAAGATCGTTTCCCGACGCGCCCTGGTCGATACCGGTGACGGCCGTGGAATCGTCCATGCGGGCCGTCTTGTAATCCCAGGACGGACGGCGGACCTTGCCGGACGACAGGCTCTGGCGGTGCGCAAAGAGCGTGACCGTGTCGCGCTGCGCGGCCCCGGCGTCGCGAGGGTGAAGACGCAGGGCGCCGGCCGGTGCCTCCGTCAGGCGATGCGGGTCATCGCAAAATACGAGCGTATGAATCGGTTGCTCGTCGGCCGCGCCGCGCGTTGCTGCGACCGGCTCGGCCTTCGCGAAAACCGTGATGCCTTCCCGACGCAGCAGACGCCGGATGAAGCGTGCGTCCGACTCGTTGACCTGCCGCGTGAGTTCGCGCACCGGATAGCGATCGGCCTGCAATGCCGACAGGTCGAAATCGAATGCGCGTGCGAGTGCGGGGCTGCGCTGCTTCCACTCGTTCATCAGCGTCGCGAGAATCTCCGTTACGCTGCGCGATCGGAACACGCGGGCGTTCTTGCGGCGATCCATCAACGACAGGGCGTCGCACACGTGCAATTGATAGAGGGTCAGCTCGCCGTCGGATTGGCCGGTCCGCACTTCGCACACGATCGCATTGATCGCTCGCACGCTGCCCCGATCGGTCGTCAGCCGGACCGACACGGGCAGCCCGAGAAACAACGCGGGCGACAGATGATCGTGGGTGGACACACAGGTCAGCTGCCCGTCGATTCCGGACATCAGCCCTTCGTGGATATCGGCGTGATGGAGCGCCAGCAGATGGCCGACTGCGCGTTGCGCTCGCCCGAAATGGAGATCGACTGGCCGCGTGTTCCCTTCAATCAGACCAGACGCAAAATTACGGAACGTTTTTGCTATCGACATCACCCTAATCTCATTGATTCTGTTCTAAGTTCTGATTTGTCTGAAATTGAATCCCGGTGTGGTTGAGAGCGGGAATCCGCTAAATTTCGCGGCGAAGGTTAGCAAATTTATCTGGCTGGATAAATGTATTTTTATTTTGAGATTGTGTTATTTTCCTTTAAGAAACAGTATTTTGCTTTTGTTGTGATTTGTTTGTTTCGCGAAAAATCTTATGTTTGGATGTGGGGGATATCGCACGAACGATTATTCGATGATTTGCCGGGCGGTAGTGGTGGGTTTTGTCCGGTTGAAAGAAGAGGGGATTTTTAAAAACCCGATTTATCCTGCATGGAAACGGACGACTGCGTGTTGCAGTATCGGAAAAAATGCGAACGGAATCGCACGCGTGTCTGCTCCGGGCACATCAAGGTGTCCCTGATTTTTCCTGTCGAAGGGAAGGAAGGGAAGGGCTCGGCCCCGTTGCACCGTCGTGTGGTGCAGGGTGGCCGCGTGCATGAAGCGCCAGAACGGGGCCGTGCGCGAGAACGCATGATGTCTATGAGGGATTCCCCCGTGGCGCGCGAATGAGCGTCGCGTCGATCCCTTGGCCATTCGCCCGGCGCCTTCCCACCGACGCTTCGCGCCTGCCGCCGCCGATTATTTGCGTTTCGCGAATGGCGCGTTCGCCGGTTGTTCCATACCCGATCTGCATCCGTGCACCTATCGTTCGGGCGTCGGCTGATTGAATTCGACGCCTGCAACCGGAAAGGCGGCCGCCACTTCCTCGCGACTCGCGTCGCATCGCACACCAAGATAACGGACCTGGCTTCATGCACGGACGCTCCGGCGCGTGCAGACGGACCAATCCACGGAGACAGACATGAAAGCAAACGAGTGGGATACCACCTACGAGTGGAAGGCGGTGACGCTGCTGGCGCTCGGTTTCGGGCTGGTCGGCCTCGACCGCTGGCTCATCGCGCCGCTGTTCCCTTCGATCATGAAGGACCTGCACCTGACCGCGCAGGACGTCGGCAACTGCATCGGCGTGCTCGGCCTGTCGTGGGGCATCTTCGCGGCACTGATGGGCGGTATCTCCGACAAGGTCGGCCGCCGCAAGGTCCTGATCCCCGCCATCGTCGCGTTCTCGCTGCTGTCCGGCTTCTCGGGGCTCGCGGGCGGGCTGCTCGGCCTGATCGCGATCCGCGGGCTGATGGGCGTCGCCGAAGGCTCGTTCTGCCCGACCAGCTTCGCGGCGACCGCCGATGCGTCGCATCCGCGGCGGCGCGGCCTGAACCTCGGGCTGCAGCAAAGCGGCTTCGCGCTGTTCGGGCTGGCGCTGTCGCCGATCATCGCGACCCAACTGCTCAACGTCGTGTCGTGGCGCTGGGTGTTCGCGCTCGTGGCCATTCCCGGGCTGATCCTCGGCGCGATCATGTTCTTCGTGATCCGCGAGCCGAAGCGCGCGACGGAGGTCGTGTCGGAACACGCGCCGGCTTCGCTCGGCCATGTGCTCAAGAGCCGCAACATCCTCGTCGCGATGGCTGCGCTCTGTTGCGCGATGACCGGCGTGTTCGTGCTCGGCGCGCTGCTGCCGCTGTACCTGACGGATTACCTGTCGCTCGGCACGCAGAAGATGGGCCTCGTCGTGTCGGCGATCGGCTTCGGCGGCTTTCTCGGGCAGTTCGGGCTGCCGGGCCTGTCCGACCTGGTGGGGCGCCGCCTCGCGAGCATCGTGGGCTTCGCCGGCACGGCGGTGATGCTCTACATTTTCCGCGGTCTCGGCCCGCAGCCGGTCGTGCTGTTCGTCGTCCTGTTCGTCGCGTCGTTCTTCACGCTCGGGCTGGTGTCGCTGCTGTCGGGCCCGGTGGCGACCGAAGCCGCGCCCGTCGGCCTCGTTTCGACGTCGATCGGCGTGGTGGTCGGTTGCGGCGAGATCTTCGGCGGCGGCATCGCGCCGGCAATGGGCGGCTACGTCGCCGCGCACTTCGGGATCCAGAACATTCTGTGGCTGCCGATGGGTGCGGTGCTGCTCGGCATCGTGGTCAGCATGCTGCTGCGCGAAACCGCGCCGGCCGTGCTGCAGCGTCGCGTGGGCGTGCAGCCGGAGTTGACGGTGGGCAAGCAGCCGTAACGAGCCGCACGGCCATGCCCGCGCCCGGCGGCTGCGAGATTGACACCTGGCTGGTGACAGTGTGACGCTTGGCGTTTGACCCAACCGGCCGGCAGGTGCGGTTAGACTGGCAGTTTCGCTTTCGGGAAAGGCGCGGTATGGACCGGTTTCTGAGCATCGAGGCATTCGTCAGGGTCGCGGAGGCGAGCAGTTTCGCGGAAGCAGCGCGACAGCTTGGGGTCACCAGTTCGGTCGTGACGAACCGCATCCAGCAACTGGAGAAGTTCGTCAACGCGCCGCTGTTCCATCGCAGCACGCGCCACGTGCGGCTGTCCGAAGTGGGCGAGACCTTCTACCGCGAGTGCGCCGAGGTGGTGGGGCGCGTCAACGAGCTGACCGACCAGATGCGCGAGCTGCGCGCGACACCGACCGGGCGGCTGCGCATCCAGATGCTGCCCGGTTTCGCGCTCGATCACTTCGGCGTGCCGCTCGCCGAATTCAATCGGCGCTACCCGGGCATCCAGTTCGACATCATCGTCAATGACCGTGTCGTGGACCCTGTCGAAGAAGGGTTCGACATCGCGTTCCAGATCTTCCCGCCGATTTCCGAGTCGCTGATCGAGCGGCGACTGTTCGTGGTCCGACGCCTCTTCTGCGCGTCGCCCGCCTACCTCGAAGCGCATGGTGCGCCACAGCATCCGCGCGAATTGCTGCAGCACACCACGGCGCTGTATTCGGGTTATCCATCGCGCAACCGCTGGACGATGACGCGCGGCGACGAGGTCGTCGAAATGGAGTTGCCCGGCATGATCCGCTCGAACTCCGTGCATCTGCTGCGCGAGTACGCACTGACGGGCGGCGGCGTCGTGTGCCTGCCCACGCTGGTCGCGAGCGATGCGCTCGTCGCGGGCCGGCTGGTGCCCATCCTCACCGACTTCCAGATCGCGCCGCTGAGCTTCGCCGCCGTCTATCCCGCAACGCAGCGACAGGCGTTGAAGGTGAAGGCGCTGGTCGAATTCCTCGCCGAATACATCGGCGACGAGTCGCCGTGGGACCGTCCGCTGCTGGAGCGCGGCTGGGTCCGCTGAACCGGTCGATTATTCGCGAAACGCAAATGCCGTAGTCGCGGTCCGTTGCCTTGTTCAGGGGCGCCCTTGCCCCTAGAGTTGAATCCAACAAGCAGTTCAACTCAGGAGACAGCAATGACCGACACGGCCTTCCACACCGTCTTTGGCTCGCTCGACAGCTACACCAAGGGCGAGATCGAAATCACCAGCGGCAGCGCGCAGCACTACGCCTTCTCGAATGTGTTCGAGGTGGCATCGAAGTCGGCCCCTTATGAAAAGGTCGTCGCCGGCAAGAACCTCGAATACGTGATCGAAGTACTGCGAACCGACGGCCTGTCGCCGTGGTTTGCGTGCGCGCACGACGAGTTCGCGATCCAGATGGATGGCGAAGTCCGCATCGAATTCATCAAGCTCGACAACCCGCCGACCACCGGCCGCGGCACCGTGAGCGCCGGCACGCAGCCGGCGGGCCGCGAGATGGGCTACGTCGTCCTGCGCAAGGGGCACCAGGCATTGCTGCCGGCCGGCTGCGCGTATCGCTTCGCCGCCGGCAAGCCGGGCGTCGCGCTCGTGCAGACCGTGCTCGGCGAGCTGTCCGTCGAGAAGTGGGCCGACATCTGTCTGCACTGACCCATCCGACCGCCCCGATTCGACTATTCCAGGAGACACGATATGGCCACCCTCGAGACCCTCGACCTTTCCGCAGGCTTTGCCGCCGATCTGGTGCAAGCCACGCAAGCCGATGCCGTCACCGGCTACCGCCGCTTCCAGCTCGGCGCGTTCGCGTTCCAGCGCGACGAATACTTCGTGAAGATCAGCTGGCCGGCGAAAGGCCAGACGCGCACGCATGCGATGCCCGCGGACGCGTTCCTGCGCGCGATGATGCGCGACGTTGCGTGGGGCTTCTTCTACGGCTGGGTGAACTTCGATCACGTGTTCGGCACGCGCAATCACTACGGCAAGGTCGACGTCTATGCGGGCACGTTCAACGGAATCCTGAAGGAAGCCGGCGTCGACTACACCGAGACGTTCGAAACGCCGACGATCATGGCGACCTTCAAGGCGATGCTGCACGACTGGACCAACGAAGGCTTCGATCCGTTCGCGGCGCCCGAGGAAACCGGCACCGCATTCGGTCGCAAGCATGGCGAGAACGGCGCGGCGATCGAGCGCACGCGCATCGCGACGCGCCGCATGCCGGGCCTCGAAGGCGACTCGCCGCTGCGCGACGAGCTGCCGGTGAACCGCGCGTTCCTCGACGTCGGCCAGGACGAGCCGGAAGTGCATGTGAAGCCGGGTTTCGAAGGCGAGCTGCATGCGTTCAACCTGTTCAAGTACCTGTCGCGCTCGGACGTGACGTGGAATCCGTCGGTCACGTCCGTGTGCGGGCGCAGCCTGTTCTGCCCGACCACCGAGGAATTCATCCTGCCGGTGTTCCACGGCAACGACCGCGTCGAATGGTTCCTGCAACTGTCCGACGAAATCGTGTGGGACATCGGCGACAAGAACACCGGTGCGCCGCGTGCGCGCATCACGATGCGGGCCGGCGACATCTGCGCGATGCCCGCCGACATCCGGCACCAGGGCTACTCGACGAAGCGTTCGATGCTGCTCGTCTGGGAAAACGCGACGCCGGACCTTCCGCAACGCTACGAGAGCGGCGAGCTTGCGCCGTATCCGATCGAGTTCTAAGCAGCGCATGCGCACACAAGCACATCATCGAGGACGATTCATGCAAACCCAACTCTTCATCGACGGGCGCTTCGTTGACGCCGTCGACCGCGGCACGATCGACGTGCTCAATCCGCACGACGGCTCGCTGATCACGAAGATCGCCGCCGCCACCGCGGCGGACGTGGATCTGGCGGTCGAAGCCGCTACCCGTGCGTTCCCGAAGTGGTCGGCCATGCCGGCAGCCGAACGCGGCCGGCTGCTGCTGCGTCTGGCTGATGCGATCGAAGCCAACGCGGAGGAGCTCGCGCAACTCGAATCGCTGGATACCGGCCACCCGATCCGCGATTCGCGCGCGCTCGACGTGCCGCGCACGGCCGGCTGCTTCCGCTACTTCGGCGGGATGGCCGACAAGCTGCAGGGCTCGGTGATTCCCGTCGAAACGGGCTTCCTGAACTACGTGCAGCGCGCGCCGATCGGCGTCGTCGGGCAGATCGTGCCGTGGAATTTCCCGCTGATGTTCACGAGCTGGAAGATGGGCCCCGCGCTGGCCGCGGGCAACACGGTCGTGCTCAAGCCGTCGGAAATCACGCCGCTGTCGACGCTGCGTATCGTCGAACTGATGGCCGAGGTCGGGTTCCCGGCCGGTGTCGTCAATATCGTTCCCGGCTACGGGCATACGGCCGGCCAGCGGCTCGCCGAACATCCCGGTGTCGGCAAGATCGCGTTCACCGGTTCGACCGCGACGGGCCGCCGCATCGTCGAGGCATCGCAGGGCAACCTGAAGCGCGTGCAACTGGAACTGGGCGGCAAGGGCGCGAACATCGTGTTCGACGACGCGAACCTCGATGCCGCGATCAACGGCGCCGCCTGGGCGATTTTCCACAACCAGGGGCAGGCGTGCATCGCGGGTTCGCGTCTCGTGCTGCACGAACGCATCGCCGACGAATTCCTCGAGCGCTTCGTGTCGCTGGCCTCGTCGATCCGCGTCGGCAATCCGCTGGACCCGAACACCGAGATGGGGCCGCTCACGTCGAAGCAGCACCTCGACCGCGTGCTGTCGTTCGTCGACGTCGCGCGCGACCAGGGCGGCCGTGTGCTGGCCGGCGGCAGCGCGCCGCAGGATGCGGCGCTTGCCAACGGCTACTACGTGCGCCCGACCGTGATCGAAGCCAGGAGCGCGACGGATCGCGTCGCCCAGGAGGAAGTGTTCGGCCCGTTCGTCACCGTGCTGCGCTTCGGCAGCGACGAGCAAGCACGGTCGATCGCCAACGCGACCGAATACGGGCTCGGCAGCGGCCTCTGGACCAACGATCTGTCCCGTGCACACAAGATGGCGTCGCAGATCGACGCGGGCATGTGCTGGATCAACTGCTACAAGCGCGTGAATCCGGGCAGCCCGTTCGGCGGCATCGGGAAGTCGGGCTATGGCCGCGAGATGGGCTTCGAGGCGATGCACGACTACACGGAAGCGCGCTCGGTATGGGTCAACGTCGACGGCAAGGTGCCGCCGCACTTCAAGCGCTGAGGCCGAGATGGAGCGCTTCGTCTATCAGGGAACGCCGTCGCGCGTCGTGTTCGAATGGGGCGCGCTCGAGCGGCTGCCGAACGAGCTGTCCGTGCTCGGTGCGCAGCGGGCGCTGATTCTGTCGACGCCCGAGCAGCAGCCGCTCGCCGAACGGGTCAGGGACGTGCTCGGCGAGCGTGCGGCCGGCGTATGCGCGCAGGCCGTGATGCACGTGCCGGTCGAAGTTGCGCGCGCCGCGCGCGAGATGGCGGCCGAGCTGGGTGCGGACTGCTGCATCGCGATCGGCGGCGGCTCGACGATCGGGCTCGGCAAGGCGATCGCGCTCGAATCGTCGCTGCCGATCCTCGCCGTGCCGACGACCTACGCGGGCTCGGAGATGACGCCGATCTTCGGGCTCACGGAAGGCCGGCTGAAGCGTACCGGGCGCGATATGCGCGTGCTGCCGCGGACGGTGCTCTACGACCCGTCGCTGACGTTGTCGCTGCCGCCGGGGATTTCCGCGGCTTCCGGTGTCAATGCGATGGCGCATGCGGTCGAAGCGCTCTATGCGGAAGATGCGAACCCGGTGATCAGCTTGATGGCGGAGGAGTCGATCCGTGCGCTCGGCGAGGCGCTGCCCGCGATCGTGCGCGCGCCGGACGACCGCGAGATGCGCAGCCGCGCGTTGTACGGCGCATGGCTTGCCGGCACGTGTCTCGGCGCGGTCGGCATGGCGTTGCACCACAAGCTCTGTCATACGCTCGGCGGCACGTTCAACCTGCCGCACGCGCAGACGCACGCCGCGATGTTGCCGCATACCGCGCACTACAACCACGCCGCGGCCCCCGACGCGCTGCGCCGTGTCGCGCGGGCGCTGGGCGGCACCGACGCAGCCGACGCCGGCCCGTTGTTGTTCGAATTGAATCGGCGGCTCGGCCTGTCGGCGGCGCTTGCCGACATCGGGATGCCGGAAGCGGGCCTCGACGAAGCCGCCGACCTCGCATGCCGCAATCCCTACGCGAATCCGCGGCCGATCGAACGCGCACCGATTCGCGAATTGCTTCAGCATGCGTGGGAAGGGCACGAGCCGCAGTGAGCGGCCGGCCGCATCCAAGGAGACGAACGTGACGAATGATCATCATGACGGCGACACCCGGCTGACCGAGCAGGTCGTCGCCAGCTTCGACGGTACGCCGAATCCGCGCTTGCGCGTGCTGATGCAGAGCCTCGTGCGGCATCTGCATGCGTTTGTCCGCGAAACGGAGTTGACCGAGGCCGAGTGGATGGCCGCGATCCGCTTCCTGACCGAAACCGGGCAGATGTGCGACGACGTCGTGCGCCAGGAGTTCATCCTGTTGTCGGACACGCTGGGCGTGTCGATGCTGGTCGATGCGATCAACCATCGCTTCGCCACAGGCGCGACGGAAACGACCGTGTTCGGGCCGTTCTACATCGAGGGCATGCCCGACCGCGCGTATGGCGAGAACATGGCGTTCACGCCCGGCACGCCGGTCGTCGTGCATGGCCGCGTGCTCGCCACCGACGACACGCCGGTGCGGGGCGCCGTGCTCGACGTGTGGCAGACCGCGGACAACGGCATGTATTCCGGTCAGGACAAGGAACAGCCGCACGGCAATCTGCGCGGCCGCTACCGGACCGATGCCGAAGGCCGGTATGCGATCACGACGATTCTGCCGGTCAGCTATCCGATTCCGACCGACGGCCCGGTCGGGAAGATGCTCGATGCCACCGGACGCCATCCGTGGCGGCCCGCGCACCTGCACTTCATGATCGACGCGCCGGGCTACCGCAAGCTCGTCACGCATCTGTTCGACGAGGAGGACGGGTACCTGAAGTCGGATGCCGTCTTCGGCGTGAAGCCGTCGTTGATGGTCGCGTATCAGCCGCGTGCGGCCGATGATGAACTTGCGCGCCGGTTCGGCTTGAGCGGCGGGTACCGCGAAGCGACGTATGACTTCGTGCTCGACCGGAGCTGATCGACATGGCGCGATTCTTTGCGGTGTTTGCGACGGACCAGCCCGGGATGCGCGAGGTGCGCGACCGCATGCGATCCACGCATCGGACCTACCTGCGTTCCGCCGCGCAGCACGGCGTGTATGTGCGGCTCGGCGGGCCGACGCTCGATCCGCAGGGCGATGCGATGAACGGCACGCTGCTCGTCGTCGAGGCGGACGACATCGATGCGGTGATGCAGTTCGTCGGCAACGATCCGTATGTGAAGGAAGGGCTGTTCTCGCGGGTCGAGGTTCGTCCGTGGGACTGGAGCCTTGGAAACCCCGAGCGGAGAGTGTGAGTCATGGGGGCCGCGCAACTCTGTCGCCTCTCCGATGTGCCCGACGGCGGGGCACGGGTCGTCGATGAAGCGTGTATCGGGCGTCCCGTCGTCGTCGTTCGACGCGGGGAGCAGGTGTGGGCGTACGTGAACCGGTGCCCGCATTTCTCGGTTCCGCTCGATTTCGTGCCGGGCAACGTTTCCTGCTATCGGTCTCAGGTGCTGATGTGTGCGCATCACAGCGCGCTGTTCCGGTTCGACGATGGCGTGTGTATCGACGGTCCGTGTTCGGGCGCCGGACTGGAAGCCGTGGCCGTCGAGGTCGATTCGGCGGCGTGGGTGATCTGTCGGGGCGCGTGAGCCGGAAAGCGGGATTGCCCAAAGGCATTCGAGTAATCGGGCAATCGCTTCGGGTTGGACGAAATCGGGAATATTCTGGATTTCATCCATTCCATTCAATCAGTAACGCTAAATGAAATTTTTCCGACCCGGATGAAGGCGAAGCCGGGCTGGGGAAGTCGTTGTTTCACAAAGCAGCGGTCGAGTACCCGCGAGACAGTGGGCGGCCGGTTCGCATTGACAGAAAAAAGACGGAGACACAATGAAACTGAGGTTTGGAGCAATCGCGATGCTTGCCATCGCACAGGGCGCATACGCGCAGAGCAGCGTGACCCTGTTCGGTCTGATCGACAGCGGCATCTCGTATGTCAGCAACGAAGGCGGAGGAAAGAACGTCAAGTTCGACGACGGCATCTTCACGCCGAACCTGTTCGGTTTGCGCGGCACGGAGGATCTCGGCGGCGGATATCGCGCGACGTTCGCGCTCGTGAACCAGTTCTCGATGGCGAACGGCAGCATCGTCGGCACCGGGATTTTCGGCCGCAATGCATACGTGGGTATCGAGAGCGACCGCTTCGGCAACATCACGCTCGGGAACCAGTACGACTTCATGGTCGATTCCCTGTTTGCGAAGGGGAATGCGATTTCGATGGATATTACCGGGCTGTACGGGTTCAGGAACGGCCCGTTCCAGCGTCTTGCGCTGCCGAATAATCCGACCGGCGCATTCGACTGGGATCGAACGGCGGGCAGCAAGCCCGTGGCGAATTCGGTCAAATACACTTCGCCGACGATTGCGGGCTTCTCCGGGGGCGTGATGTATGCGTTCGGCGGCGTGGCCGGTTCGGTCGGCGCGGACAATACCGTGAGCGCCGGATTGAACTACGACGCCGGGGCGTTCGGTATCGGCGCGGCCTATACGAACGAGAAGTATGGCCCGGCGCCCGGTACACCGTCGACCAGTGTGCGCAACTGGGGCGTCGGGATGCACTATGACTTCGGTGCGGTGACGGCAAAGGCGTTGCTGACCACCGTGCGCAATTCGTTCAACGACGCCAGCGTGTGGATGGCCGAAGCCGGCGGCGTGTGGCGCATCAGGCCGGACGTCTTTCTCGGCGCGAAGTACATGTACATGAAGGGCAACGAAGCCGTGAACGACAACCATGCGCATCAGGTCAGCGTCGCACTTCAATACCTGTTGACGAAGCGGACGATGGTTTATGTGTCCGCGGATTATCAACGCGCGAACAGCGGCGCGAACGCGCAGATCAACGGTGTGCTCGACCCGAACGGGGCGTCGAGTTCAGCGAGCCAGGCGATCGCGCGGATCGGGTTGCATACGATGTTTTGAAGGCGGACGGCTGGCGGGTTTGCCGGCGTCCGGGCGGAACGTGCATCAAGGTCCGCCCGGCACCGGACTATCTCGCCGCTGCGGCTGCCTCCTTGGCTTTGTCCTGTTCCGCCGCCAGCGCCGCATCTGCGGCCTGTGCGCGCTGGATGGCCGGTCGGGCGAGGATGCGATCGATGTAGGCGCGAATGCGCGGCGTCTCGGGCACCAGCTTGAACATCGTGGTCCAGTTCAGCGCCGAGCCCCACAGCACATCGACCGCCGTAAAGCGCTCGCCCAGCAGGTACGGGCCCTTGGCCAGTTGCGCTTCGATCGCGTTGATGACGGTATCGAAGTCGCCGTAGGGCGACGTCGAGTAGGCCGCGGGCGGGCGATTCATCGACCGGTCGACGATGGCAGGCTCGAAGCACGAACCGTAGAACGCCATCCAGCGCAGATACGGTCCGCGCAGCGAATCACCCGGCGCCGGCGACAGGCCGGCTTCCGGATACAGTTCGGCCGCGTACAGGTAGACGGCAGCCTGCTCGGTGACGATCGCATCGTCGTGGCGCAGTGCGGGAACCTTGCCCATCGGATTGATGGCCAGGTAATCGGGGTCGTGGTGTTTGCCGGTGGAGAGATCGAACGCATGCAGTTCATAGTCGGCGCCCAGTTCCTCGAGCAGCATGCGGGCGCCGGCCGAGCGGCTGCGCGGGGAGTGGAACAGGGTCAGGTGACGGTCTTGCGGCATCGCGGGCTCCGGTGTGGGTTCGGGACAAGGATTCCAATGTAGGTCGGTTGCGTGCCGCCGTCTTGGAAAAATCCGCTGCGGCAGTGCATCATCACGCAATCCCCCGAACGGTTCGTCACCATGGCCGACTTGCGTAACGTGACCGACACGCCCAAGGGTGTCGTCGGCCCGAAAGCATTCAACCAGCGCTTCCGCCTGAATCGCTACTACCCGCGTGCCGAACTGGCCGGGGTGCTGGATCACCACTGGATCGTCGAATGGGATCTGCGCGACCAGCCGCCGTACGTGCAGCGCACACTGCCGTATCCGTGCGTGAATCTGGTGTTCGATCGGCGGCAGACGGGGATCTTCGGTGTGGTGTCGGGGGCGTTCGAGACGACGCTGGCCGGAGCGGGGAGGGTGATCGGTTTGCGCTTTCGGCCGGGGGCGTTTCGCGCGTTCTTCGGCAAGCCCGTGCATTTGCTGACCGACAAGGTGCTGCCGGTGTCCACGCTGCTCGACTGTGGCGACGCGGAAGCCGAAAATGCCGTGCTCGGCGCCGAGGATGATGCCGGGATGGTGGCGGCCGCCGAGGCGCTGCTGTTGCGCGTGCTGCCGCCGCCCGATCCGCAAGTCGAGCGCATTCACGCCATTTTGCAGATGCTGCAGCAGGACCTCGCGCTCACGCAGGTGCGGGATCTGGCCGAGCGTGCGGGGTTGAGCGAGCGCACGCTTCAGCAGCTCTTCTCCAGCCATGTGGGTGTGACGCCGAAGTGGGTGATCTGTCGATACCGATTGCATGAGGCCGCCGACAAGCTCGCCGGCGGCGAGCCGGTCGATCTCGCGGAGCTGGCTCATGCGCTCGGGTATTTCGATCAGGCGCATTTCACGCGCGATTTCCGCACGCTGGTGGGGAAGGCGCCGGCGGAATACAGGCGGGAGGATCGGCAGGAATGAGGTTGCGGTTGCGGTTTCGCGACGGGCAACGGAATGTCATTGCCCCCGCCCGTCGCGCCGCTGCTCGCTTGTCGTGGATTGTTGTAGTCTGGGCAATACGATAGTGTGGCGCGCCGGCCTGCCGCCGAGCTGACAATGAACCTATGATGTGTCGCGCAAGCGATCGGTGAACTCGAACGGTTGGCACGTTGCCGATCATTGGATCCTGCCGATCTCATGGCCGACCGATCCGCCAGAAAATCAGGAGTTTGCCGTGTTTCACCGGAAATCCATGTTGGGCCGTTTGAATGTCGCGTGCGTCGTCGCCGTGGCGATCATGCTGGCCCCAGTCGCGACGCGCGCAGCGGCCGACAAAGTCAACGAAACGGCGAGCGTCGCGCCTGCCGTTTCGGCCAACAGGTCGCTCACGCGGCCGATTGTCGGCGACGATCCGGTTGCGATTCGGGAAGCACTGGAGAAGCTGCACGTCAAAAGCGCGTCCCCGTCCCTGAGCGATCGCGTCCGCCGCCTGATCCCCGGCGTGGCCGACAAGCATGGCCAGAACGCCGACCTGGCCGCGGTCAACCTGGATCGTGAGGTCACTTTCCTGGTGCCGCTGTCGTACGGGCTGCGATATCAGTCGCAGAAGCATCTGTTGAAGGTGAACGTCGACCTGGTCGACGCCGACGGCGAAGGCCGGACAGGCATCCTGCTCAGAAAGGTCATCACCGGGCCGCGAGGGCGAGGGCTCGTGATCGCAGCCGAGGCGAAGGCAAAAGGCTATATCCAGCAGATCGACATCATCGAACTCGATCCCGGAAAAGGCAGGAAGTCCACCGTGCGCGGCCGCGTGAGGCTGTCACCCGCTGCGTACGCGCAAACGCATGGCGAGTTCGCGTTCGCGCTTTCCGGGCGTCTGGTGCGGCCATACCTGACCGAACACATCGAGCACGCCGAACCGAGCAACGACGAGCCGACCGACATCACGACGAGGACTTCGAGGTTGTACCTGGATGTCGAATCCATTTCGCTCGTGAGTCCGGCGAGTGGTGCGGTGCTGTTGAAGAAGCTGAGTTTTTCGAAGTAGGGGGCTGCTTGGGCGGGGCTTTGGCCGGTCAAGAGGCTCCGCAAGCGAACATGTCGAGCGTGCGGGGTTGAGGGAGCGCATGCTGCAGCAACCCTTTTCCAGCTATGTGGGCGTGACGCCGAAGGGTTGATCTGTCGACATAGCCTGCATGAGACCCCCGATAAGCGCGCCGGCGGCGAGCCGGTCGATCTCGCGGAACTGGCTCATGCGCTCGGGTATTGCGATCCGGTGCATCTCACGCGCGATAACTGCAAGCTGGCCGAGGAAGGCGCCTGTGGGGTATCGGCGGCAGGATGGTCACGGGTGACGTCGCGGCACAGGGTGGCACTGCGGCGTCAGGCCGGATTGTGTTCATGCGGGAACAGGGAGATGTCAGCTTGAACATGGGTCGGCTGTAGTTGTGAACGCATACATCATGTTCCCCGCGTTTCGGTGCGTCCTTCGTGAGTCGCCCGCTCTTCACGTAACTGATAACTTGCGATCCAGTTATACAACTGTTCGACTTCCGGTCGGATCGGACGCAGACTATTTCGCATAAGAAAATACCCGCGGCCTGGGCGCACGCTGAGCGTAGACAGAGGCGCCAGCCTTCCGCTGCGAATCTCGCTGTCGAGCAGGTATCGCGTGCCAAGCGTAACGCCGCGCCCGCGAATGGCGGCATCCACTAGAACGATGTAATTGTTCCCGTACTCGGTTGCCTTTACGCGCTTGGGCTCGACCCCGAGCGAAGCAAACCATGCAGACCAGTTGATCCAGTTCGGTTCGAGTCGTTCGTATTCGAGAAGAACCTGGGATAGCAGTGCCTCGGGCCCGTCACCGCTCAGTGGATGACGATCGACGTAAGCGGGGCTCGCCACGGGAAATATTTCCTCTTCGAACAGCATTTGCCCCGTCCAGTCGATTCGATGGCCAGCGTCATACACGACGGCGAGGTCAACGCTGTCGTGAAAGAGATCGGCGGTGTGATCCGACGTAATCGTCCGGATGCTTGCCGCGAAGGTCGGGTTGCAATCCCGGAAATCTTTCATGACCTCGCTCAGCCAGAAGTGCGAAATCGCCGTGTTGCTGGCCAGCGTCACGACTGAGCCGATTCGCTTGTCACTCAACTCGTCCACCGCATCAGCGAGGTAATTGAAGGCCGCGCTGACCTTGTCGTGAAGCTGCGCTCCGCGAGGAGACAGGTAAACCCGGCGCCCCACCCGCTCGAAAAGCGAAACCCCCAATCCCTCTTCCAACTGCCGGATCTGCTTGCTGACCGCCGCCTGCGAGACGTGCAGTTCCTCTGCGGCGCGTGTGAAGTTCAGCGTTCGTGCCGCGGCCTCGAAAAACATCAGGCTGCTCAGCGGTGGAAGGCGATGACGCAGACTCTTCATAACTATGGGTTATCAACGTGGATGAGATTTCATCTATGTACAGCGAAATTTTCGACTCGTAAAGTCCTTCACAACTGACATGGCAACAAAAAATGCCTGCCGGCGCGAATGTATTTCCATAACCCACAGTGATCTGTTCCTCAGAGGAAAGCCTCCATGACAACGCTGGACTGGCATCGCGAACGCACGGACCTCTCGGATGTCCACGCGCTTGATCAATCGTCGACGGGCGTCGACATCGACCTCCGGGCAGTGCGCGCGTACCGCCTCGGACGCGTGCGGGCCGAGATGCGAAAGCGCGACATTGCCGCGTTGATCGTCAGCGATCCGGTCAACATCCGGTACGCGACTGGCGCTCGCAATATGCAGATCTTCTGCGCACGCAATACGCCGTCGCGGTATCTCGTCGTGACGGAGTGCCGAACGATTCTGTTTGAATTCACGGGTTGCGAGCACCTGGCCGCCGGACTGGAAACCATCGATGAAGTGCGGCCGTCGTTGACGGCGAGCTTCGTCGCGGCCGGCCCCGCGATCGCGCAGCGCGAACACGCATGGGCAGCCGAGATGGCCGCAACGCTGATCGAACTGGTCGGGCCCAATCCCACCATCGGCATCGAGCGCATGAACGCCGGGACGGCTATCGAGCTCGCCGCCCGCGGCATGCGTCTGGTCGATGCGCAGGAACCGATCGAGATGGCGCGCGCGATCAAGTCGACCGAAGAGCTCAAATGCGTGGTGGCGTCGCTGCGCGCGACCGAGACGGCCGTCGGCAAGTTGCGCGATGCAATCCGGCCGGGCATGACGGAAAACGAATTGTGGTCGGTTCTGCATCAGTCGGTGATCGCGCAGGACGGCGACTACGTGGAAACGCGCCTTCTGAGCGCAGGCCGTCGCACGAACCCGTGGTTCCAGGAAACGTCGAGTCACATCATTGGCGCGAACCAGCTGATCGCATTGGACACCGATGTCGTCGGGTGTCACGGCTACTACTCCGACTTCTCGCGCACCTTCCATGCCGGACCGGACGCACCGACCGAGAACCAACGCACGCTTTACAAGCTGGCTCACGAGCAGGTGCACCACAACATCGAGGTCATTCGGCCGGGCATGACGCTCAAGGAGTACAGCGACAAGGCCTGGAACATTCCCGCCCGGTATCACGCGAACCGCTATTACCTGTCGGCGCATGGCTGCGGCATGACCGGCGAATACCCGTATCTCTACCACCATGCCGACTTCGGTGCTTCGGGCTACGACGGTGAAATTCAGCCGGGGATGACGTTGTGTGTCGAAAGCTACATCGGCGAAGAAGGGGGGCAGGAAGGCGTGAAGCTGGAGCAGCAGCTTCTCGTCACGGAGACGGGCACGCAACTGCTTTCCCTGTTCCCGTTCGAGGACGCGCTGCTGAAGTAGTCGTGTCGCACTGCGCCGCTTCGACACGGGATGCCGTGAACTACAAGAAGTGAATTTCGATGACTTGTGAGGAGAAAACGTCAATGAAAAAGAAGCTGTTGGTGCTGGCGATATGTGCACCGATTGGATCGGCGGTCTACGCCCAGTCGACCGTGACGCTTTACGGCATCGTCGATGAAGGTTTCAACTACACGACGAATGTCGCAGGAAGCAAGTCGTACGAGTTGCAGAGCGGTTATGCGCAAGGCAGCCGGTGGGGATTGAAGGGATCGGAGGATCTCGGCGGCGGACTCAAGGCCGTGTTTACGCTCGAGAACGGGTTCGATGTGAACAATGGTCGGCTGGGCCAGGGCGGTCTCATGTTCGGTCGGCAAGCCTATGTTGGACTGTCGAGTCCGACGTATGGTGCCGTCACGTTAGGCCGGCAATATGACGCGCTCGTCGACTTTCTTGCACAGACGACAGCCAACGGTAACTGGGCGGGTTATCTCTTCTCGCATCCGTACGACAACGACAACACCGACAATTCGTTTCGCGTCAACAACACAGTCAAGTACACCAGTCCTGCGTTCGGCGGTTTTCAGTTTGGCGGCACCTACAGCTTTTCGAACAACACGAGCTTTGCGAATAACCGGCAGTACAGCGTGGGCGCGCAATATGCGAACGGCGGACTGCTTGTCGCCGCAGCGTACTTGCAGGCCAACAACCCATCGGCGAATGCCGGCGGGGCTATCAGCACAGGCGACCAGAACTTCATCGGTTCGCGCGTGAGAGTTTTCGGCGCCGGTGTGAACTACACGTTCTCTGCCGCGACCGTTGGCTTTGCCTATACCAACAGCGACGTAGCGAATCCGGTCAGTTCGGTGTACGTGGGAGCGATTACGCCGGCTGGCGCCTCTGCCTCGAATCTTCGTTTTCAAAACTTCGAGGTGAACGCAAAGTACCAGTTCACGCCGGCCTTGTATGCCGGTGCGATGTACACCTACACGCGCGCCACGCTGAGTCAGGCGACCGGCAAGCGTCACCCGAACTACCAGTCGGTCGGGCTCATGGCCGACTACAGCCTGTCGAAACGCACCGACTTTTATCTGCAAGGTGCCTATCAACATGCCGGCGGCGACGCGACCGGATCCGTGCTCGATGTCGCGTATGTGCCGGGCGCGAGCAATGTGTCATCGAACGGCAATCAACTCGTCGTGCGGGCTGCCATCCGACATAGGTTCTGATGCGGCGACCTTGCATGACCGGCCTGCATCGACGTGTTCGATGCGGCCGTCGTCTCAACCCTGAAATGGAACTGCAGAAAATGACCAGGATTCTTCGATTTCTCAAGTTTCTCGTGCCCATGGTCCTGCTGATCGCGGGCGCGTCGGCCCGTGCGGATGACAAGTCGATCACCATCGGCGTGAACAACTGGGCGGAAAACATCGCTGTCGCCAACATGTGGAAGCTGCTCCTTGCGGAGAAGGGGTATCAGGTTCGATTGCAGAACGCCGACAAGGCACTTTTGTACAACAGTGTCGCGCAAGGGAAAATCGACCTGACGTTTGAGGTCTGGCTCCCTGCGGGAGACAAACCCGCATTCGACAGGGTCAAAGACCACGTGGTGAAGATCGGCCCGTGGTTCAAGGAAGCCAATCTGGGCCTCGTCGTGCCGGACTACGTTCCGGTCGATCGCATCGATCAACTGAACCAGAACAAGAACCTCTTCGCGACGGGAGGTGGACCGAAGATCGTCGGGATCGACTCGGGCAGCAGTCTCATGCAGTTGACCGAGAAAGCAAAGACGACCTATGGGCTCGACTTCGGTATTCAATCCTCGTCCGAGTCCGCGATGGTCCTCTCGCTCGAGCGTGCGATTCAGCGCAAGGAACCGATCGTCGTGACGTTGTGGAAACCGCACTGGATCTGGTCGAAGTACAAACTCAAGTACCTGAAGGACCCGAAAGGTACTTTCGGCGCAAGCGATTCCATCTACGGCATCGAGACGCAGGTATTCGCCAAGCAGCACCCCGATGTCGAGAAATGGCTGCAGCAATGGAAGATGGACGACAACTCGCTCGGCAGCCTGATGTCCGAAATCATCAAGGAGGGCGCCTCGACGCCCGAGAAGGGAGCGAAAGTCTGGATCGACGCCAATCGTCAGCTCGTACAGCAGTGGATGCACTGATATCGCGAGGATGGCAACGCGGTAGCCGCTGGAGCAGCCATCGCATTCAGGAACGTGTCGACCCGGTCGAACTTCGCAATTGGGTTCGTCGGGTCGAAGCGACCTGCAAGACATGACAAGACATTGGAGACAGGAGATGCATCCTTTCGATCTGAAGCAACTGGGCCTCGACGTCGAATATCCGTATCACGAGCAGTACGAGAATTACATCGGAGGGCGATGGGTGCCACCGATAAATGGCGAGTATTTCGACAACGTATCGCCGATCAACGGCAACGCATTTTGTCGCGTACCGCGTTCCAGCGGCGCGGATGTGGAATTCGCGATTGACGCCGCACACGAGGCGCGCCGCAAATGGGCGAAGACGTCGGTCACCGAGCGCGCGAACCTGCTGCTCGCCGCCGCCGACCGGATGGAAAAGAACCTGAAGCTGCTCGCGGTGGCCGAGACGATCGACAACGGCAAGCCGCTGCGCGAGACGATGGCGGCCGACCTGCCGCTCGCGATCGACCACTTCCGCTATTTCGCGGGCTGCATCCGCGCGCAGGAAGGCGGCATTTCCGAGATCGACGGCAACACCGTCGCGTATCACTTCCACGAGCCGCTCGGCGTCGTCGGCCAGATCATCCCGTGGAACTTCCCGCTGCTGATGGCGGCGTGGAAGCTCGCGCCGGCGCTCGCGGCCGGCTGCTGCGTCGTGATGAAGCCTGCCGAGCAGACGCCTGCATCGGTGCTGGTGCTGATGGAGCTGATCGGCGACCTGTTCCCGGCCGGCACGATCAACATCGTGAACGGCTTCGGCAAGGAAGCGGGCGAATGGCTCGCGACCAGCAAGCGGATCGCGAAGATCGCGTTCACCGGTTCCACGCCGGTCGGGAAACGCATTCTGCATGCTGCTGCCGACAACCTGATTCCGTCGACGGTCGAACTGGGCGGCAAGAGCCCGAACATCTTCTTCGCGGACGTGCTCGACCAGGACGACGCGTTCCT
>NZ_QTPW01000049.1:0-38253 GCF_003857965.1 Burkholderia sp. Bp9031 | reverse complement strand
GCCGGATATAGAGACGCAGCCCATCCTGTCTGTCAGAAACGCAAGAAAGCTGTTGCAAACGGGACGCGTTCATATAGGCGCAATGATCGTCCGTTGGTTGCTGGCAGCCGTTCACCTGATGGCATTCGGCGTCGCGTTCGCCGCGATCGCGGCACGCAACCGCGCGTTGCGGCGGGTCATCGCGTCGGCGCAGGCCGCCGACCTGCCCGGCGTGTTCAAGGCCGATGCGGCCTGGGGATTGTCCGCGCTGGTGCTGATCGCGACGGGGCTCGCGCGCGCATTCGGCGGCTTCGAGAAAGGCGCTGCGTATTACCTTCACGAGCCGCTCTTTCACGTCAAGATGACGGCGCTCGTGTTGATCCTCCTGCTCGAGGTCGTGCCGATGCTCGGGCTGATCCGCTGGCGCATCGCCGCGCGGCGGCAGCAGATGCCCGATCTGGGCCGCGCACGAACCTATGTGCGGATCGGCCACTGGCAGGCCGTGCTCGTGATGGTGATCGTGTTTGCCGCGTCGGGGATGGCGCGGGGGATTGGGGCGGCCGGCTAGGTGCGGCCGGCTAGGTGCGACCGGCCAGGCATCGCAAGATAGGCATGGCCGGCCTGGCCTAGCCGGGCACGTTCGGCAGGCTGGCAGCGCGGGTTCCCGTTCCCGGGGCTGGTTCGATTGCAACCGAGATCGGCGGCGGCCTACCGGATTCCGATTCCGTGCCATGCCCGCCGCGTTTCCCGCCCGGCACCCGCCGATGCGCGGGCGAACCGAGGCACTCCTTTCCGACCGGACGGACCCGCCGCCCGGTTGCCGCGCGCTCAGCGCACGAGGCAGGGGCGCTTGTTGTTGAACGTCCACCCCGGGATCAGATACTGCATCGCAGCCGCATCGTCGCGTGCGCCGAGCCCGTGCTGCTTGTACAGCTCGTGCGCGTGCGCGACCGCATCCATGTCGATGTCGATGCCGAGGCCCGGCCGCTTCGGCACTTCCACGAGCCCGTTCTCGATCTTCAGCGGCTCGCGCGTCAGCCGTTCGCCGTCCTGCCAGATCCAGTGCGTGTCGATCGCGGTGACCTGGCCGGGCGCCGCGGCCGCGACGTGCGTGAACATCGCGAGCGACACGTCGAAGTGGTTGTTCGAATGCGAACCCCACGTGAGGCCCCAGTCGCGGCACATCTGCGCGACGCGTACCGAGCCCTGCATCGTCCAGAAGTGCGGGTCGGCGAGCGGGATGTCGACGGCCTGCAGCTGCACTGCGTGGCCCATCTGGCGCCAGTCGGTCGCGATCATGTTGGTGGCCGTCGGCAGCCCGGTCGAGCGGCGGAATTCGGCCATGACCTCGCGGCCCGAGTAGCCGTTCTCCGCGCCGCACGGATCTTCCGCATACGCGAGCACGTGGTGCAGGTCGCGGCACAGCCGCACGGCTTCGTCGAGCGACCACGCGCCGTTCGGATCGAGCGTCACGCGCGCTTCGGGGAAACGCTCGGCCAGCGCCGTCACGGCTTCGACCTCGCGCGCGCCTTCGAACACGCCGCCCTTCAGTTTGAAGTCGTTGAACCCGTAGCGTGCGTGCGCGGCTTCGGCGAGGCGCACGACCGCCTCGGGTGTCAGCGCGGCCTCGTCGCGCACGCGGCTCCAGTCGTCGGTCGCGCCGCGGCTGTCGCGATAGGGCAGCGCGGTCTTGGTGCGATCGCCGACGTAGAACAGATAGCCGAGCATCTCGACGCGCTCGCGCTGCTGCCCTTCGCCGAGGAGCGCGGCCACGGGCACGCCGAGATGCTGGCCGAGTAGGTCGAGCAGCGCGGCTTCAAGCGCGGTGACTGCGTGGATCGTGGTGCGCAGGTCGAACGTCTGCAGGCCGCGGCCGCTCGCGTCGCGATCGGCAAAGGTGCGCCGCACCTCGTTGAGCACCGCATGGTAGTTGCCGACCGGCTGGCCGACGACGAGCGCACGCGCGTCTTCCAGCGTGCGGCGGATGCTTTCGCCGCCCGGCACCTCGCCGACGCCGGTCCGGCCCGCGCTGTCCTTCAGAATCACGAGGTTGCGAGTGAAGAACGGACCGTGCGCGCCGCTCAGGTTGAGCAGCATGCTGTCGTGGCCGGCGACCGGAATGGCTTGCAGGTCGACGATGCGCGGCGTGTCGTGGGAAGGCGAGGCAGTGACGGCGTTCATGGCGGCGATGGCGAAAGAGTGGGCAATGCCGTGCGGCAAAATCTTTGCCGCGCGCGGCGGGAGGTGCGATCATTCGACAACCGACGTGCGAGGCGCGCAAGCCCCGCATGTCGACAGCAACCCGAAAGGGCGGGGGCGACCAGCTCGATGCCGGTGTCGCGCAGAAGCGCGAATGCCGGTCGATTGCGAACCACGGGACCCGGCGGGCGCCGATGCGCCGGCCTCGGTCAACAGGAGATCCGTATCGCGATCATCAGTCGTCGGATGACTTGTGACGCAGTATAATGAATCATCGACGTTCGCTCAAACCCCGCGTAAACCCTCGGCTCACACTACGATCATTCAAAAAGGAACCGGCCTCATGTCCGTGCCCACGCTTCCCGCAGCGCCGCGCCGTCGCGCACGCAGCCTCGCACAAGATGTCGTCGACGCGCTGACCGCGCAGATCGAAAACGGCACGCTGCGTCCCGGCGACAAGCTGCCGACCGAAACCGAAGTCATGGCGGCGCAGGGCGTCAGCCGCACGGTCGTGCGCGAAGCGATCTCGCGGATGCAGGCGAGTGGCCTCATCGAGACGCGCCACGGCATCGGCAGCTTCGTGCTCGAACCGTCACGCCGACAGACGCTCGGCATCGATCCCGCGACCATCACGACGCTGCGCGACGTCCTCGCGGTGCTCGAGCTGCGCATCAGCCTCGAAAGCGAATGCGCGAGCCTCGCCGCGCAGCGCGCGAACGATACCGACCTCGCCGCGCTGCGGCGTGCGCTCGACGCGATCGCGTCGGGGGCGGGCGGCGGCCGCGACACGGCGCAGCTCGACTTCCAGTTCCACCTGCAGATCGCGCAGTCCACCGGCAACCGCTATTTCGTCGACATCATGACGCAGCTCGGCGCGTCGATCATCCCGCGCACGCGCGTGAATTCGGCGCGCTTCGCCGGCGACGACCTCGAGCGCTACGTCGGCCGCCTCAATCACGAGCACGAGGACATCTACGAGGCGATCGCGCGTCACGACCCGGAAGCCGCGCGTGCCGCGATGCGCACGCACCTGACCAACAGCCGCGAGCGGCTGCGCCGCGCGCACGAAGCGGCCGAGGCGGAACGCGACACGCAGGCCAACTGACGCGTGGCCGCCGACACGGCCCACGCGTCGCCGCGGGCCGTGACATCTCTCGCCAAACATCAGTCATCGTATGAGATCGGTGCGATTGCACCGGTTCTTTCGCCGCCGGCACCACATTCGCCTGTTCCCGCAACGGGCCACAGCAGGCCGGGCGGTGCTCTCGCCACCGCCCATGCTTGGGCAGCCTGTTATCCAGGCTGCCCAGGTCGTCCATCCCGCCCGATCAGCCTCCCTTCGTCACGATGGTCTTCCACGCGCCGCTCTTCACCTGGTACAGCGTCGACATCCCGCTCTTCAGCGAGCCGTCGTTCGCGAACGAGATGCGGCCGGTGACGCCTTCGAAGTCGATCTTCTTCAGCGCCGGGCGATAAACCTTCGGATCGGTCGAGTTGGCCGCCTGCATCGCCTTGATCGCGGCCCATGCGGCGTCGTAGCCGAACTGCGCATACGACAGCACGTCGACGCCGAAGCGCTTCTTGAAGCGCTGCTCGAAATCCTTGCCCTGCGGCAGCTCGTCGAGCGGGCGTCCGTATTCCCACGCCATCGCGCCTTCCGCGGCAGGGCCTGCGATCTTGATGAACTCGTTGTCCTTCACGCCGCCGCCGCCGACGAACTGCGCGTTCAGGCCGAGCTGGCGCATCTGCTTGATGAAGTTCGCGGCGAGCGAATCGAGCCCGCCGAAGAAGATCAGGTCGGGATTCTTGCCCTTCAGGCTCGTGATCTGCGCACGGAAGTCGACCGCCTGGTTGCTGGTGAACTCGCGGCCGATGATGTTGCCGCCGGCCGCCTTCACGGCCTTCTCGAACTCGTCCGCCTCGCCCTGGCCGAACGCGGTGCGGTCGTCGATGATCGCGATGCGCTTCGCCTTGGTCACGTCGACCGCATACTTGCCCGCGTTGCCCGCGTTCTGGCCGTCGGTCGCGATCACCATGAACATGTTCGCGAGCCCGCGCGACGTGAGCGTCGGGTTGGTCGCCGCCGGGTCGATCACCGGCGTGCCGGCCTTGTCGTAGACCACCGATGCCGGAATCGTCGTGCCCGAGTTGAAGTGGCCGACCACCACCGACACGTTCTGGTCGACGAGCGCCTGCGCGGCCTGCACGCCGATGCGCGGGTCGGCCTGGTCGTCCTGCACGACGAGGTTGAAGTGAGCGGGCTTGCCGGCGATCTGTATCTTCTGCGCGGCGGCATCGTCGAGCGCGAGTTGCACGCCGTTCTGGAGATCCTTGCCGTAGCCGGCGTTGACGCCGGTGAGCGGCGCGGCGAAGCCGACCTTCACGTCGGTCGTGTCGGCGGCCTGGGCGGCCTGCTGCGAGAGGAGGGCAAATGCGGATACGACCGATACCGACAGCAGGGAATGACGGAATTTCATGTTCTTTCCTCTTGTTCTACACCAGCGGGTGGGTACCGCACGCAGCCGGCGGGCCGGGCGCGTGCGACGGGTGGGCGGTTCGACCGCTTCTCGGAATCGGGCGGGGAGGTCGGCATGCTGATGATTCCCGGAAGAATCTCCCGTCAGGCTCTGCGAGGAGCCCCGATCGTCTCGATTTATAGGTCGCCGATATGCACGGGTCTTGGCAATTTGCAGCGCAATCTGTGCGGATTTGCGCATAGCTTCCGCGCGTGCACGGGCGGCCGGTATCCGGAGTTTCCCGTCACGAACGGACGGGCGGCAGGGGGGGCGGACGGCGCGGCCCCGGCGGGGCCGCGCCGCGTTCGCCGTCGTCAGTCGGACTGCGCGTCCGACGCTGCTTCGGCGTCGTCATGCGACGCGTTCGTGCGGATCGCCGGGTCGCTCGTGCTCGGGCGGCCGGTCTCGACGTGACCCGCGAAACGGCGCAGGAAGCCGAGCAGGCGGCCGTCGCTGACGGTGAGGTCGTACCAGCCGTGGCTGCCGCGCAGATCCCAGTAGTCGTCGACGTGCGCGCCCGGTGCGAGGTCGAACGTGCGCGCGCGGCCGTGGCCGTACGCGTTCGTCACCTTGAGCCGCACGGCCTTGTGGCCGCGGTTCATCAGGCGCAGCGTGATGTTGCCGTTCGCGACGTCATAGCCGTAGATCACCTCGGGGTTCACGTTCGCGCTGCCGATGCCGGTCGCGAACGGGCCGCGGAAGTGGCAGTAGAAGCCGTTCGGGCCGTACACGTCGAGATCGTACAGGCCGAGCGACGCCGCGGCGCTCCACGTATCGGCGATCCGCTTGCCGGCTTCGACCGTATACGCCCACGGGCCGTCGAGGCGGTTGCGCGACTGCACCTGGAATGCCGCCCCCGCGCGGCCGGTGTTCGCGAAGGTCAGCCGGAACTGGCCGTTCGCGGCTTCGACGCGGCCGTGCACGAACAGCTCGTACGGCAGCGCGCGCGCCGGGCGCAGCCCGGCCTCCTGTTTCGGCAGCGCCTGCAGCACCGGCGGCACCGGGATGTAGTCGGGGTGGCGCAGGCGGTCGGGCGGCGCATAGCCGCTCGTGTCGGGCAGCGTCGGCCAGGCGGCGTCGGCGGTCGCGAAGTCGAACGCCGAGGTCAGGTCGCCGCACACCGTACGGCGCCACGGCGATACGTTGGCGGCCGTCACCGGATACTGCGCGCCGAAGCGCGCTTCGATGAATTGCAGCAGCGACGTGTGATCGAAGGTTTGCGAGCAGACCCAGCCGCCCTTGGTCCACGGCGACACGACCAGCATCGGCACGCGCGGGCCGAGCCCATACGGGCCGGCCATGTGCGACGCGTCGCCGGCGAACACCTCGTTGGTCGTCGCGACCGTCGACAGCCCGTTGTCGCGCGACTGCGGCGCGAACGGCGGCGGCACGTGGTCGAAGAAGCCGTCGTTCTCGTCGTAGGTGACGAAGAGGGCGGTCTTGCTCCACACGTCCGGATTCGACACGAGCACCTTCAGCACCTGCTCGATGTACCACGCGCCATAGTTGGCCGGCCAGTTCGGGTGTTCCGAGTACGCTTCCGGCGCGCAGATCCACGATACCTGCGGCAGCGTGCCGTTCTTCACGTCCTGCTCCAGCACGTCGAACAGCGTGCCGCCGGCGCTGATGTTGGTGCCGGTGCGCGCCTTGTCATACAGCGGCGTGCCGGGCAGCGCGGTGCGGTACTGGTTGAAGTAGAGCAGCGCGTTGTCGCCGTAGTTGCCGATGTACGGGTTCTGCGTCCAGCCCCACGAGCCGTTCGCGTCGAGCCCCGTGCCGACGTCCTGGTAGATCTTCCACGACACGCCGGCCTGCTCGAGCACTTCCGGATAGGTCGTCCAGCCGTAGCCCTTTTCCTCGTTGCCGAGCACCGGGCCGCCGCCCGTGCCGTCGTTGCCGACGTAGCCCGTCCACATGTAGTAGCGGTTCGGGTCGGTCGAGCTCGGGATCGCGCAGTGATACGCGTCGCAGATCGTGAACGCATCGGCGAGCTGGTAGTGGAACGGGATGTCGTCGCGCTTCAGGTACGCCATCGTCGTGGTGCCCTTGTTCGGCACCCACTGGTCGTAGCGGCCCTTGTTCCACGCCGCGTGCATGTCCTGCCAGCCGTGCGGCAGGTCTTGCAGGAACTGCAGGCCGAGCTTGTCCGCGCCCGGGTGGAACGGCAGCAGTTCGGCCGCGCCGACCGGCTGATGGAACACCGACTTGCCGCTCGCGAGGCGCAGCGGGCGCGGGTCGCCGAAGCCGCGGACACCGCGCATCGTGCCGAAGTAATGGTCGAACGAGCGATTCTCCTGCATCAGGATCACGATGTGTTCGATGTCGCGGATCGTGCCGGTACGGCGGTTCGCGGGAATGGCGAGCGCATCGCGGATCACGGGCGGGAACAGGTTCAGCGCGGCGGCGCCGGCGGTGCCGGCGGCGACGCGCAGGAAGTCACGACGGTTCGATCGGGTCATGGTCGTTATCGTGCGTAAAGGGAGGAGCCGGTTGGCGGGACATGCGGAAAAGTCGGCGCGTCAGGACGCAGGATGCGGCTGCACCGATCGTGCCGACGCGAGCATAGCGAGGAATCGGTGTCATTCATGTGAAGTCCGGAAACGTTTGCACGCGCGGACCGGACGGGGCTTGGACGGCGTTGCGCCGACGATCGAACGGGGCGAGGAGCGAGGCGGCGGCGCGCATGGCACGCCGAAGAGGCGAGAGGATGCCGGGGAATACCGCGGGATACGGTGGTAATGCAGTGGCGATACGGGCAGTGGCGATACGGCGGTGATGCGAACGCGTCAGGCGTCGGTCACCCACGCGCCGAACCATTCGCTCGGGCGCGCGATTTCGTCCTGCGCGGCGACGAGTTCGAGCTCGTAGCGGCGCGCATCATAGGTCGCCTTCACGACCGCGTGCACGGCCGCGAGCGTGTGCTCGAACGCGGCGCGCACCGAGTCGCCGCGCAGCCGGCAGGCGACGAAAATGGCGCTGGTGAGGTCGCCGACGCCGACCGGGTGGCGTGGAAACGCATACAGCGGTCGCTGGCCGATCCACGCTTCGGTTTCGGTGACGGCGAGCATGTTGAAGCGGTCGGCCGGGCTGTTGCGGTCGTGCAGGTGCTTGACGAGGACGATCTTCGGGCCGCGGCGGATCAGCGCGCGGCAGGCGTCGACGGCTTCGGCGACGGTTTCGATGCGTCGCCCGGCGAGCTTCTGCAGCTCGGTGTGGTTCGGCGACATGCCGTCCGCGAGCGCCGGCATTTCCTGGACGATGAATTCCTCGACGCCGGGTTCGGGCCGGATGCCGCCCGTCTGGCCCATCGCCGGATCGCAGAAGTACCACGCGTTCGGGTTCGTCGCCTTCACCGAGCGGACGATCTCGACGGCCGCGCGCGCTTGCGGCGGCGAGCCGAGGAAACCGGACAGCACCGCGTCGCAGCGCTTCAGTGCGCCGATTGCGGCGATGCCGTCGACGAGCTGCTCCATCTTCGCGGCGTCGATCGCGCTGCCGGCCCAGTGGCCGTACTGCATGTGATTCGACAGCTGGACGGTGTTGAGCGGCCAGACGTTGACGCCGAGGCGCTGCATCGGGAACACGGCCGCGCTGTTGCCGGCGTGTCCGTAGATGACGTGCGACTGAATGCTGAGGACGTTTTTCATGGGTGTCCGCCTGCAGGCGTTTCAGGGTCACGTCACACGATACCCGAGTTCGTCGCACACGCGGAAGTCGCGCGGCCATCGAGTGTTGCGCGCCGTCGTCAACCCGACCGCGTAGAATCGCAGGGCGCGAAGCCGCCCGGTTGCCCGCACGCATTTCCCATTACCGTGATCGTCATGCCTTCGATTTGCAAGATGTTGTCCCTCGCGTGTGCCGCCGTGCTCGGTGCAGGCGTCGCCACCGCATGCGCGACGTCAGTCGCAGCCGCCGTCCCGGCACCGGCCGGCAACGACGGGCCGGCGTACGGCCCGCGCCTGGAAGGCTTCGCCTATCCGGAGCCGGTGCACCGGTACGCGTTCGTGTCGCAGCGCGAAACGCTCGAGATGATGTACATGGACGTGCAGCCGGCGCACCCGAACGGCCGCACCGTCGTGCTGCTGCACGGGAAGAACTTCTGCGCGGCGACCTGGGAGGACACGATCGGCGTGCTGAGCCGCGCCGGCTATCGCGTGATCGCGCCGGACCAGATCGGCTTCTGCAAGTCGTCCAAGCCCGAGCGCTACCAGTACAGCTTCCAGCAACTCGCGCGCAACACGCATGCGCTGCTCGAGTCGATCGGCGTGAAATCGGCGACGATCGTCGGCCATTCGACGGGCGGGATGCTCGCGATGCGCTACGCGCTGATGTACCCGAAGGCGACCGACCAGCTCGTGCTGGTGAACCCGATCGGCCTCGAGGACTGGAAGGCGCTCGGCGTGCCGCCGCTGCCGGTCGACTACTGGTACGCGCGCGAGCAGAAGACGACGGCGGACGGCATCCGCCGCTACGAGCAGGCGACCTACTACGCAGGCAAGTGGGCGCTGTCCTACGAGCGCTGGGTGCAGATGCTCGCCGGCATGTATCGCGGGCCGGGCCGCGACGCGGTCGCGTGGAACTCGGCGCTGATCTACGACATGATCCTCACGCAGCCGGTGGTCTACGAACTCGGCGCGATCCGCGTGCCGACGCTGCTGCTGATCGGCGACAAGGACACGACCGCGATCGGCAAGGACGTCGCACCGCCCGACGTGCACGCGAAGCTCGGCCATTACCCGGAACTCGCGAAGCGCACGCAGGCGGCGATCCCCGGCGCGCAGCTCGTCGAATTCCCGGCGCTCGGGCACGCGCCGCAGATCCAGGACCCGGACGCGTTCCACAAGGCGCTGCTCGACGGGCTGGAAGCGGTGCGCCCGCAGTGACGTAACGGCGGGCGCACCCGCCGGCGCGGGCGCCCGTCGGTTCAGCGGCTTTCGTTCGCGAGTTCGTCGCGGATCTGCGCAGCCAGCTCGAACGAGCGCACCCGCGCGGCGTGATCGTAGATCTGCGCGGTGATGATCACCTCGTCCGCGCCCGTCTGCGCGATCCGGTCGCGCAGCTTGTCGCGCACCGTGTCGCGCGAGCCGACGGCCGCGAACGACAGCGCGTGCGCGACGTTCGCGAGTTCGAACTCGCTCGCCTCGAGCACGTCGACGGGCGGCGGCAGCTTGCCCGGCGTGCCGCGGCGCAGGTTGATGAACTGCTGCTGCAGCGACGTGAAGAGGCGTCGCGCCTCGTCGTCGGTATCGGCCGCGAACACGTTGACTCCCACCATCGCATGTGGCTTCGGCCACGCGGCCGACGGCCGGTACTGTGCACGATAGAGCTCGAGCGCGCGCATCAGGTAGTCCGGCGCGAAGTGCGACGCGAACGCGAACGGCAGCCCGAGCATCGCGGCGAACTGCGCGCTGAACAGGCTCGAGCCCAGCAGCCATACGGGCACGTCCAGCCCCGCACCGGGCACCGCGCGCACGCGCTGGCCGGGCACCGGTTCCGCAAAGTAGCGCTGCAGCTCGGCAACGTCATCCGGAAACGAGTCGGCGCTGCCGATCAGGTCGCGGCGCAGCGCGCGCGATGTGGTCTGGTCGGTGCCGGGCGCGCGGCCGAGCCCGAGGTCGATGCGCCCCGGATACAGCGACGCGAGCGTGCCGAACTGCTCGGCGATCACGAGCGGCGCATGGTTCGGCAGCATGATCCCGCCCGAGCCGACGCGGATCGTCTTCGTCGCGCCCGCGACATGACCGATCACGACGGCGGTCGCCGCGCTCGCGATGCCGGGCATGTTGTGATGTTCGGCGAGCCAGTAGCGCCGGTAGCCGAGGCGCTCCGCGTGCTGCGCGAGATCGACGGTGTTGCGGAAAGCCTGCGCGGCGTCGGCACCGGCGGGAATAGGGGCGAGATCGAGTACGGAAAACGGAATCATCGGGGGTGGCCTTCGAAAGGGGCGGGCGCGGTGATGCGCATGCGCAACAGATGCCGACGATTTTGCCAAAGGGTTCCGGAACGCGCTGGCGACGCGCGGATACCCATGCGCCTTTCAGGGGTGCAAGGTGGGATGTCGTGATCGTTGCAAAAATCGATCTAATCGTCGATTAATTACCAATCTTTACGGCGATTGGACGTGTCTTCGCATCGGCGTACAAATTTCCACGAAAGGTTTGATTTTCAAGACTGCAATACGCCTGCAAAGCGCTTACGCTAGCGTGAACGTCGTGGCACCAGAAGGGTCGGCCGGCCGCACAGCTTTGCCGAAATCGCACAAGTCCGTTTCGTGCGGTACCCGAGCGTGGGTGGGCTCGGGCTGCTAAAATCCGGCGCCTGTCCATGTTGTGCCGATGGTTGCCATTCGAATCTTCCCGCACCCCGTCCGGGCGTCGCGCGAGGATGTGCCACGCGAAGCCGGGGATGGCCCCTTTCGGGGAATGGGCCGTGCCTCCCCATTACACAGACGCTGCTGGAACAAGGAGTCGGGTCGTGCCCGCGTTCGTTGCTGTCGGAATACACAATCACGTTCAACCAGGTTCGATCGATCGGCAGGGCGTCCGCGTCGCCGGGGGGCGTCGCGCATGACGCCGACCGTCACGCTGCTCGACTGGCTCCTGATCGCGTTCACGCTGGCCGCGGCCGGCTATGCGCTCGTCGCGGCGTTCACGCCCGGAGCACGCACGCCGCGCACTGCCGCGCGCGACGGGTTCGAGCCCGTCAGCGTGCTCAAGCCGCTGTGCGGCGCGGAGCCGCATTTGTACGAGAACCTCGCGACGTTCTGCGAGCAGCGCCACCCGCGCCATGAAGTGCTGTTCGGGGTCGCGTCGGCGGCCGATCCGGCCGTCGCCGTCGTCGAGCGGCTGCGCGCCGATTATCCGGAATGCGACATCACGCTGGTGATCGACGCGCGCGTGCACGGCAAGAACCTGAAGGTCAGCAACCTGATCAATCTCGCCGAACGCGCGAAGTACGGCCGCATCGTGATCGCGGACAGCGACATCGCGGTGAAGCCGGACTATCTCGAGCGCGTGACGGCGCCGCTCGCCGACGCGTCGGTCGGGGTCGTCACGTGCCTGTATCATGCGCGCAGCGTCGGCGGTTTCTGGACGCGGATCGGCGCGCAGTTCGTCGACGCCTGGTTCGCGCCGTCGGTGCGGATCGCGCACCTCGGCCGCTCGAGCCGCTTCGGTTTCGGCGCGACGCTCGCGCTGACGCGCGACACGCTCGACCGGATCGGTGGGTTTCTCGCGCTGAAGGATGAGCTTGCCGACGATTTCTGGCTTGCGGAACTGCCGCGCCGCCTCGGGCGACGCACCGTGCTGTCCGAGGTCGAGGTCGCGACCGACGTGATCGAGCCGTCGTTCGGGCCGCTCTGGCACCGCGAGACGCGCTGGCTGCGCACGATCCGCTCGCTGAACCCGACCGGCTTCGCGTTCCTGTTCATCACGTTTACCGCGCCGTGGCTCGCGGTCGGCGCGGCGCTCGCGCTGCGTCTCGACGGCACCTTCGCCGGCACGCTGGCGGGTGGCGCGGCCGTCGTGGGCGCGTTCGGGCGGCTGGTGCTGCACGCGCGCGGCGAGGACGGCTGGCGTGCGTTCTGGCGCGATCTGCCGCTCGTCGCCGTGCGCGACACGCTGCTCGCGCTCGAATGGCTCGCGGCCGCGTTCGGCACGCACGTCGTGTGGCGCGGCGCGAGGATGACGGTCGTCGGCGGCGAACGCGCGACGGCCGCGGTGGAAGGCGTGGACGGCCGCTAAGGTACGTTTCCCGAGGGAGCGGCCATGCGCCCGTTCCCGATCGAATTCGGCCGGAGGGCCGAGACGCGCCGCGCGGCCACGCCGCGCGACGCGACATGACAGAGAGGCGGGCGCCGGCAGGGCGGCCCGCGGTTTATTGACTGAATCGTTGAAACGAATCGAACTATGCAGGCTACCGGAGCATTCATGAAAACGCTGTTCTTGCAGGCCCCTTCGTATGACGGCTTCGACGGCGGAGCCGGCTCGCGCTACCAGGCGAAGCGCGAAATCCGTTCCTTCTGGTACCCGACGTGGCTCGCGCAGCCGGCCGCGCTCGTACCGGGCAGCCGCGTCGTCGATGCACCGGCCGACGGCCTGTCGGTCGAGGAGACGCTGAAGATCGCCAACGACTACGACCTCGTGATCATCCACACGAGCACGCCGTCGTTCCCGACCGACGCGATGTTCGCGCAGGATCTCAAGAAGATGAAGCCGTCGATGCTGGTCGGCATGGTGGGCGCGAAGGTGATGGTCGATCCGCACAACTCGCTCACGGCGAGCGAGGCAATCGACTTCGTGTGCCGCGAGGAATTCGACTACACCTGCAAGGAAATCGCCGAAGGCAAGCCGTTCCCGCAGATCAAGGGCTTGAGCTGGCGCGCGAAGGACGGCTCGATCGAGCACAACGAAGCGCGGCCGATCCTCGAGAACATGGACGAACTGCCGTTTGTCGCGCCCGTCTACAAGCGCGACCTGAAGATCGACAACTACTTCATCGGCTACCTGAACTATCCGTACGTATCGATCTACACGGGCCGCGGCTGCAAGTCGCGCTGCACCTTCTGCCTGTGGCCGCAGACGGTCAGCGGCCATCGCTACCGCACGCGCTCGGTCGAGAACGTGCTCGCGGAAGCGAAGTGGATCCGCGACAACATGCCGGAAGTGAAGGAACTGATGTTCGACGACGACACCTTCACCGACGACCTGCCGCGCGCCGAAGCCATCGCCATCGGCTTGGGCAAGCTCGGCATGACGTGGTCGTGCAACGCGAAGGCGAACGTGCCGTACAAGACGCTGAAGGTCATGAAGGAAAACGGCCTGCGCCTGCTGCTGGTCGGCTTCGAATCCGGCGACGACCAGATCCTCGTGAACATCAAGAAGGGCGTGCGCACCGATTTCGCGCGCCGCTTCAGCGCGGACTGCAAGAAGCTCGGCATCAAGATCCACGGCACCTTCATCCTCGGCCTGCCGGGCGAGACGCAGGAAACCATCAAGAAGACGATCGAGTACGCGAAGGAAATCAATCCGCACACGATCCAGGTGTCGCTCGCCGCGCCGTATCCGGGCACGACGCTGTACAAGCAGGCCGTCGAGAACGGCTGGATGGAAGAGAACAAGACCATCAACCTGGTTAGCAAGGAAGGCGTGCAGCTCGCGGCGATCGGCTATGCGCACCTGTCGCGCGACGAGATCTATCACCATCTCGAGCAGTTCTATCGCCAGTTCTACTTCCGTCCGTCGAAGATCTGGGAAATCGTCCGCGAGATGCTGACGAGCTGGGACATGATGAAGCGCCGGCTGCGCGAAGGCGTCGAATTCTTCCGCTTCCTGCGCGCGCACGAGGCCTGATTCGTGACGACGCAGCGGGCGGCGCGGGCGCTGATCTTCACCGCGGACGACTTCGGGCTGCATCCGCGCGTCAACGCGGCGGTCGAGCGCGCGCATCGCGACGGCGTGCTGAACGCCGCGAGCCTGATGGTCGGTGCGCCCGCCGCCGAGGATGCGATCGAACGCGCGCGGCGGCTGCCGTCGCTCGCGGTCGGCCTGCATCTGGTCCTCGCGGACGGGCCGGCCACGCTGCCCGCGCATGAGATACCCGCGCTCGTCGGCCCCGACGGGCGGTTCGGCGATGCGATGGCGAGGGACGGCTGCCGCTTCTTCTTCCTGCCGCACGTGCGTGCGCAGCTGCGCCGCGAGATTCGCGCGCAGTTCGACGCGTTCGCGGCGAGCGGCCTGCCGCTCGACCACGTGAACGCGCACAAGCATTTCCACCTGCATCCGACCGTGCTGTCGATGATTATCGAGATCGGCCGCGACTACGGGCTGCGCGCGGTGCGGCTGCCGTACGAAACGAGCGCGCCCGCGCTGCTCAAGCCGTGGATTGCGCTCGTGCGCGCCCGGCTCGACCGCGCAGGGCTCGCACACAACGACTACGTGGTCGGCATCGAGCATACGGGTGCGATGGACGAGGGCGTGCTGCTCGACGCGCTCGCGGCGCTGCCGCCCGGCGTCGGCGAGATCTACTGTCATCCGGCCGAGGCCGGCGACGGCCCGATCACGCCGACGATGGCCGATTACCGGCCGGTCGACGAACTGGACGCGCTGCTGTCGCCGCGCGTCGCGGCCGCGCTGAAGGCGGCCGGCGTCGCGACCGGCGGGTTTGCGGACGTGTTCGGCCAGCCCGCGGTGCGCCGCGGCATGCGCGCGGCGCGCGAAGCGGGGACGCAGCCGTCATGACCAAGTGGATCAAATGGCTCGGCTGGCCGATCGGCATCGGGATCCTGCTCGCGCTGGGGCTGCACGAAGGCGTCGGCGACGTGTCGCAGATGCTCGAGCGCGCCGGCTTCGCGTTGCTGTGGCTCGTGCCGTTCCACGCGCTGCCGCTGCTGCTCGACGCGTATGCGTGGCACCAGCTGCTCGACCGGCGCGCGTCACTCTCGTTCCTGTGGTGGATCGCGACCGTGCGCGAAGCGGTGAACCGGCTCTTGCCCGTGGTCGGGATCGGCGGCGAGCTGGTCGGGATCCGGATGGCGCGCTGGCAGGTGCCCGACGCGAGCCGCGTGACCGCGTCGGTGATCGTCGAGGTGCTGGTGACGATCGTCGTCCAGTATGCGTTCGCGGCGCTCGGCCTCGTGCTGCTGCTCGCGACCACGCACGACATGGGCGGCGGCACGATCGGCCTCGCGCTGCTGCTGACGCTGCCGCTGCCGGTGCTCGGCGTCGTGCTGATGCGGCGCGGCGGAATTTTCCACGCGATCGAGCGGTTCGCCGGGCGTCTGCTCGGCGATTCGCACCGGTTGCTGCAGGGTGTCGACGGCCGCCGGCTCGATGGCGACATCGATGCGCTGATGTCGCGCACGGCGCTGCTGTTCAGCGCGTTCTTCTGGCAGCTGTCCGGCTACGTGCTCGGCTCGCTCGAAATCTACTGGGCGCTCGCGCTGCTCGGTCATCCGGTATCGATCGGCGGTGCGATCGCGATCGAGGCGATGACGCAGGCCGTGCGGCATGCGGCGTTCATGGTGCCCGGCGGCCTCGGCGTGCAGGAGGCGACCGTCGTGCTGCTCGCGCAGATGTTCGGCGTCGATCGCGAGACGGCACTGTCGCTCGCGCTGGTCAAGCGCGGCCGCGAGGTGCTGTTCGGCTGCCTGGCGCTCGGCTCGTGGCAGCTTGCCGAACTCGTGCGCACGCGCCGCCGCATCCGCGCGGTGCCGGCTGTGTCGCGCGTCCCGCAGGCGCGTCGCGAGGCCGACGCGCAAACCGAAACGACGCATTGATCACGAGACGGGCCGCGCGGTCCGTCTCGCGCTTTTGGCGTGGCGCGGGTATCCTTGCCGCGTGTTTTCTCGACGCGCATTTCTTCCGATGATTTTCCGTTTCCGGCTGCTTCCCGTGACAATGCTGGCCGCCGCGCTGGCGCTGACCGGCTGCGACGACAAGCAAGGCAATCTCGACGTGCAACGCATCAGGGACTTTTTCAACGCGATCAAGCCGGCCCCGCTGCTGCTGAAGGGGCTGAAGGCCGGCGTATCGACCGAAGCCGACGTGCGCGCCACGATGGGCAAGCCCGAGACCGAGCGCGCCTTCACCGACGGCTCGAAGCGCCTCGAATATCCGCGCGGCCCGATGGGCAACCAGACCTGGTTCGTCGACCTCGACCCGAACGGGTACTACATGGGCGCGACGCAGGTGCTGACCGCCGAGAATTTCGCGAAGGTGCGCCCCGGGATGAACGAGGACGAGGTGCGGCGCCTGCTCGGCAAGCCGGGCGACATCGCGCAGTACCCGCTGAAGCCCGAGACGGTGTGGAGCTGGCGCTGGCTCGAGGACGGCGTCAACACCGATGCGTTCTTCAACGTCCATTTCGGCCCGGACGGGCTTGTCTATACGACTTCGCGCTCCGACATCCTGAAAGGGCGGTGACGTTCAGGCGCGGTGCTTCTTCAGCCATTCGCGCAGCGCGTCGTTCATGCGCGTCTGCCAGCCGGGGCCGTCAGCCCGAAACGCGGCGAGGATGTCTGCGTCGTAGCGGATGCTGACCTGTTCCTTCGGGCGCTCGAGCTTCGGACGCCCGAATTTTTTCGCGACGACCTCGACGAACGGCTCCATCGCATCGATTTCTTCGTCGCTGAGTTCATGGGCGTCCGGATCGGCGGCGATGCCGCGCGCGATCGCCGCTTCTTCCTCGGGCGTGTTGCGGATGAATTTAACCGCCTTTTTCATATCGAATCATCTCTCGGTTGTTGGCCTTGCGCAGGCTGACGACACGCAGCGTGCGGCCGCGCGGGACGACGATCGCCGTGTGAAGGCGCTCGCCGATCGGCACCAGACAGATCCAGCGCATCTCACCGTAATCCCGGCGGGTGTCCGGCCACGCGCACGCGGCTTCCCACTCGGCGAATTCGGCCATTCGCAACGAGATGCCGTGTTTTAGCCGGTTCGACAGATCCTTGGCCTCGTCGAAAACGAATGGAATTCCGACTAATTGTGGATGCAAAAACATGAGGTGACAAGGGTTTTTGTAGATGCAAAAATGGAGCGCCGTCGCCGGAGGCATCGAATGTGCGCGTATGGCGTTGCGGGCCTGAGCGAGCGATTGTGTGGCGCGTGTCCGGATGTGCCCATTCGGCCCGATGGCCAGTCCGTCGCTATATCGAAAAAGCGACCGGAAAATTGCAAAAAACCCGCTTCCCTGCGTGTCATCCGACTGTCAGGAAGCGGGTTTTTTCCTTTTGAAACAGTGGCGTAGCCCGTGCTTGCAAATGGTGGGACGAATTGCTGCGGCGCAGCAAACGTGTGTACGGTGATTTGAGGCAATCAATTTCGCTTGCGACTATCCGCGTCAGCCCGGCGCAGGAGAGATATGCGTGCCGGTGTCCATATCAACACTGGAGACGCGCGTGTTCCTTTACGGCTTTGGTCCCGTCCTCTGGGCAGGCACCGTGCAGACCATCGAGCTGTCGGTGCTGTCGCTCGCCGCTGCGGTGGCGCTGGGGCTGATCGGCGCGGTGGCGAAGCTGTCGCATAACCGGGTGGTGCGAGCGATCGCGACCGGTTATACGACGCTGATTCGCTCGGTGCCCGATCTCGTCCTGATGCTGCTGTTGTTCTACAGCATCCAGATCTGGCTGAACCAGTTCACCGACCTCGTCGGCTGGGACCAGATCGACATCGATCCGTTCGTTGCCGGCGTGCTGACGCTCGGCTTCATCTACGGTGCGTACTTCACCGAGACGTTCCGCGGCGCGTTCCTGTCGGTGCCGCGCGGCCAGCTCGAGGCCGGCGCGGCGTACGGGATGAGCGGGATGCGCGTGTTCGTGCGGATCATGTTTCCGCAGATGATGCGCTTCGCGCTGCCGGGCATCGGCAACAACTGGCAGGTGCTCGTGAAGGCGACCGCGCTGGTGTCGATCATCGGCCTCGCGGACGTCGTGAAGGCCGCGCAGGACGCCGGCAAGAGCACCTTCAACATGTTCTTCTTCATCCTCATTGCGGCGCTGATCTACCTTGCGATCACGACCGTTTCCAACCTCGTGCTGATCCAGCTCGAGAAGCGTTATTCCATGGGCGTGCGGCACGCAGAACTATGATCGAGATCCTCCAGGAATTCGGCCAGGCGTTCCTTTACTGGGACGGCCAGCGCATCTCCGGCCTTGCGGTGACGCTGTGGCTGCTCGTCGCGTCGATTTCGCTCGGCTTCGTGTGCGCGGTGCCGCTTGCGGTTGCACGCGTGTCGAAGAAGAAGTGGCTGTCGATGCCGGTGCGGTTCTACACGTACGTCTTTCGCGGTACGCCGCTCTACGTGCAGTTGCTGCTGATGTACACGGGCATGTACAGCCTCGAGTTCGTGCGCTCGCACTCGCTGCTCGACGCGTTCTTCAGGAGCGGCTTCAACTGCGCGATCCTCGCGTTCGCGCTGAACACCTGCGCGTACACCACCGAGATCTTCGCGGGTGCGATTCGTGCGATTCCGCACGGCGAGGTCGAGGCGGCGCGTGCCTACGGGATGTCGCCGTTCACGATGTACCGCCGGGTGATCCTGCCGTCGGCGCTGCGCCGTGCGCTGCCGCTGTACAGCAACGAGGTGATCCTGATGCTGCACGCGACCACCGTGGCGTTCACGGCGACCGTGCCCGACATCCTGAAGGTCGCGCGCGACGCCAATTCCGCGACCTACATGGCGTTCCAGTCGTTCGGAATCGCCGCGCTGATCTATCTTGCGGTATCGTTCGCACTCGTCGCGGCATTTCGCCGGGCGGAGCGCCACTGGCTCGCGTATCTCGCGGCCGGCCGTCATTGATTTCACTTCGAGGAGAGCCAGTTGGCCGAGATCACTCAAACGAGCGCGTCCGCTTCCGTCAAGCTTGCCGCGGTCGACATTCACAAGCGTTACGGCGATAACGAGGTGTTGAAGGGCGTGTCGCTGAACGCGAAGGCCGGCGATGTCATCAGCATCATCGGCGCGAGCGGTTCGGGCAAGAGCACGTTCCTGCGCTGCATCAATTTTCTCGAGCGGCCGAATGCGGGGCAGATCGTCGTCGACGGCGAGGCCGTGCGCACGAAGACCAACCGTGCCGGTGCGCTCGAGGTTGCCGATCACAAGCAGTTGCAGCGTATCCGCACCAAGCTCGCGATGGTGTTCCAGCACTTCAATCTGTGGGCGCACATGAACGTGCTCGAGAACGTGATGGAAGCGCCGGTGCACGTGCTCGGCATTTCGAAGAAGGAAGCCGAGGAGCGTGCGCGCGAATATCTCGAGAAGGTCGGCCTCGCGCCGCGCGTCGAGAAGCAGTATCCGTCGCACCTGTCGGGCGGCCAGCAGCAGCGTGTCGCGATCGCGCGTGCGCTCGCGATGCATCCCGACGTGATGCTGTTCGACGAGCCGACTTCGGCGCTCGACCCGGAGCTCGTCGGCGAAGTGCTGAAGGTGATGCAGAAGCTGGCCGAGGAAGGCCGCACGATGATCGTCGTCACGCACGAGATGGGTTTTGCGCGCAACGTGTCGAACCACGTGATGTTCCTGCATCAGGGGCGGACCGAGGAAGAGGGTGATCCGAAGGAGGTGCTGGTGCGTCCGCAGAGCGAGCGTCTGAAGCAGTTCCTGTCGGGCAGCCTCAAGTAACGCGAAGGGCGGGTTTCATACGTGGTACCGGTGTCTCGTCCCGCAGGCGCCACCCGCACGACGCAGGTGGTGATCGTTGCATTGCCGCCCGTGTCGATGTCGGGCGTGGGTCCGATCGTCGATGCGTTGAATCTCGCGAACGAGATCGACGGGCGCTTGCTGTATCGCTGGCAGGTGTGTTCGTGGGACGGGCGGCCGGTGCCGCTCGCCGGTGGTGCGCAGTGGCATGCCGATGCGTCGTTCAACGATGCGATCGCGTGCGACTGGCTGATCGTCGTGTCGGAGCGGTTTCAGCAGTTTGCCGACTATCGGTTGTTTCTCGCGAGTCTCGCGCGGGTCGGGCAGCGCACGCCCGTCGTGACCGGGATTCACCACGGCGTGTGGTGGCTCGCGATGGCCGGGCAGCTTTCCGGTTATCGCGTGAGCGTGAACTGGGAGACGTATCAGCAGTTCGCTGAACAGTTCGAGCGGTCGATCGTCACGCAGCAGATCTTCGAGATTGATCGCGATCGGGCGACCTGTGCCGGTGGGCAAGCCACCGTGGACTTCATGCTGGCCATGATTGGCCGGGAACATGGGGCGGATCTCTCGGAGCGGATTGCTGATGCGCTCGGGGCCGGGACGCTGCGGAGTGGTGAGGAGCGCCAACGGATTCCTTTTGTTACCGCGCCCGGTGAGCGACATCCTCGGTTGAATGATGCTTTGCTTTTGATGGAAGCCAATATCGAGGATCCTTTGACGACCGATGAGATCGCCGGGCTCGTGGGCGTTTCACGCCGGCAACTGGAGCGGCTCTTTCGGCAGTATCTCGGGGCGATGCCCTCAAAGTATTACCTCAATCTTCGGTTGCTCAAGGCACGGACGCAGTTGCAGCGGACCAGCAAGTCGGTGGTTCAAGTTAGTCTTGCTTGCGGGTTTTCTTCTGCTGCGCATTTTTCCAATGCTTACCGCGAGCGGTTTGGCGTTACGCCTCGGGAAGATCGACGGGCCTGGCTCGAGAAGCAGACAGGCGGTGGGAGCGAGCCTCGCGGGGGCGCACTTGTCGAGCGCGGGGCGAAGGATTGATTTTTTTGGTGGTGCGCTTTCGTTTGGCGTGAAGCACCTGTGATCGTGTCGGTCTATTAGCGTCGCCCCTGCGCGGGGCGGCGGTTACTTTTCTTTGTCTTGCCAAAGAAAAGTAACCAAAAGAAAGGCGCTCGGATAACGCATGACCTCCCGGTGCCGTGGCCACCAAAGTGGCCCTCGCCTAAGTGTCGGCGCCAGGAAAGAACCCGGAGTGGTTCGAGCAATGGTTCTGACGCGCCACACCACCCCACGGAGCGGTATACCGCCCGCTAGCTCCGTCCTCGCTTCGCTCGGCTGCAAGGTTCTTCAGTCGCAATTCATGCGCCCACGCCACACATGAAACACCCACTGATCAGTTCCCGAAATCAGTAACGTGCCCGCTGCACCGCAACGACGATGTCGATTTATTGCATTCATGCGCCACCCACCCCGATTGTGGAAACCAATCGACCGACAGCGTTGCAAAGGGGGACGTGTAGACCTGTCGGCCGAGCGAAGTGAGGACGGAGCTAGCGGGCGGTATACCGCTCCGTGGGGTGGTGTGGCGCGTCAGAACCATTGCTCGAACCACTCCGGGTTCTTTCCTGGCGCCGACACTTAGGCGAGGGCCACTTTGGTGGCCACGGCACCGGGAGGTCATGCGTTATCCGAGCGCCTTTCTTTTGGTTACTTTTCTTTGGCAAGACAAAGAAAAGTAACCGCCGCCCCGCGCAGGGGCGACGCTAATAGACCGACACGATCACAGGTGCTTCACGCCAAACACAGGGCGAACCACCCGAAAAGCCCCAAAATACGGCCACCAACCGAAGCCCCCGCCGGGAGGGGGGCAAAATAGACCGAAGAAAAGCGCTTCCGATAGAACCCGTCGCAATTCCGCAAGACGCTTGCGTCACCCTTACCTAAACTTGATCCTGTTGAACCCTCTTACGAAACCGAAAGGAACGACCATGACGACCTCGACCGTGACCCGCCAGACATTCGACGAAGTGATGGTGCCGGTATTCTCCCCCGCGCCGTTCGTGCCGGACCGTGCAGAGGGCTCGCGCGTGTGGGACACGGCCGGCCGCGAATATGTGGATTTCGCCTGCGGCATCGCAGTGACGTCGCTGGGCCACGGCCATCCGGAACTGCTGAAGGTTCTGGACGAACAAGGCCGCAAGCTCTGGCACATCGGCAACGGCTACACGAACGAGCCGGTGCTGCGCCTCGCGAAGCGCCTCGAATCGCTAACCTTCGCCGACCGCGCATTCTTCGCGAACTCGGGCGCGGAAGCGAACGAAGCCGCACTGAAACTCGCCCGCCGCGTTGCATTCGACCGCCACGGCGCCGATAAATACGAAATCGTGTCGTTCGTCCAGTCGTTCCATGGCCGCACGTTCTTCACGGTCAGCGTCGGCGGCCAGCCGAAATACTCGGAAGGCTTCGGCCCGGTGCCGGCCGGCATCAAGCACCTGCCGTTCAACGACATCGAAGCCGCAAAGGCCGCAATCGGCCCGCAAACCTGCGCGGTGATCGTCGAGCCGGTGCAGGGCGAAGGCGGCGTGATCCCGGCCGATCCGGCCTTCCTGAAGGCACTGCGCGAAACATGCGACGCGAACGATGCACTGCTGATCTTCGACGAAGTGCAAACGGGCGTCGGCCGCACGGGCCAGTTCTACGCGTACATGGACACGGGCGTTACGCCGGACATCCTCACGACCGCAAAAGCACTCGGCAACGGCTTCCCGATCGGCGCGATGCTGACGACGAACGAACTGGCCGCGCACTTCAAGGTCGGCGTGCACGGCACGACGTACGGCGGCAACCCGCTCGCTTCGGCAATCGCGGACAAGGTCGTCGAACTGATTGGCGACCCGGCCCTGCTCGAAGGCGTGCGCGAACGCAGCGTGCGGCTGAAGGGCGCGCTGGAACGCATCAACGCACGCTTCGGTATCTTCAAGGACATCCGCGGCAAGGGCCTTCTGGTCGGCGCGGAACTGACCGCCGCATTCGACGGCCGTGCGAAGGACTTCGTCACAGCCGCCGTCGAGAACGGCCTGATCATGCTGATCGCCGGCCCGAACGTGCTGCGCTTCGTCCCGTCGCTCGTGATCCCGTTCGACTTGCTCGACGAAGGCGTGAAGCGCTTCGAGAAGGCGGTCGAACAGGTGCTCGCGGCCCAGGAAGCCACCGCGCGCTGATCGGCGCGCCCATCGCAGACAGGAACGACGATGCTATTTGTTCGCCCCGGCAAACTCACGGATCTCGATGCGCTCGCGCACATGGCGCGCACCGCGCAGCCGGTCCTGCACTCGCTGCCGCACGACCGCGCGGCGCTCGAAGCGCGCGTGGCGCTCTCCGAGGATTCGTTTCGCGCGGACGTCGACTTCGCCGGCGAGGAGTTCTATCTCTTCGTGCTCGAGGACTCGTCAACGGGCAAGCTGCTCGGCACGGCGAGCATCGTGGCCGCGGCCGGCTACTCGGAACCGTTCTACGCGTTCCGCAACGACGCACTGATCCACGCGTCGCGCGAGCTGCACGTGAATCGCAAGATCCACGCGCTCACGATGTCGCACGAGCTGACCGGCAAGAGCCGGCTGGCGGGCTTCTACGTCGATCCGTCGCTGCGCGGCGACGCGGCCGCGCATCTGATCTCGCGTGCGCGGATGATGTACATCGCCGCGAACCGCCGCCGCTTCACGCCGGAAGTGTTCACGCTGCTGCTCGGCGTGAGCGACAACACGGGTGCATCGCCGTTCTGGGAAGCGGTGGGCCGCAAGTTCTTCGGCCGCAACTTCACCGACGTCGACATCGCGTCGGGCGGTCGCAGCCGCACGTTCATCGCGGAAGTGATGCCGGCCTATCCGCTCTACGTGCCGCTGCTGCCGGAAGCCGCGCAGCGCGTGCTCGGCGAGCCGAACGAAACGGCGCTGCTCGCGTACGACATCCATCTCGAGGAAGGCTTCGAACCGGACCGCTTCGTCGACATCTTCGACGCGGGCCCGGTGCTGACCGCGCAGGTCGACCGCACGGCGTGCGTGAAGCACGGCGCGGAGCGCACCGTGCGCGAAGCGGCGCGGCAGCAGGGCGACGTGGCGTACATGGTGTCGACGGGCAGCGGCGAATCGTTTCGCTGCGTGCTGGCCGACCTGCCGGGCGACACGGCCCATGCGCCGCTGGCCGGCGACGTGCGCGCGGCGCTCGATGTAAAGGATGGCGATGTCGTGCGCTGCGTGCCGCTGCACCGCCGCGACGATGAAGAGATGAAGGGAGACGCAGCATGATCGTCGTTCGGGTCGTACAAACGGGCGACGTCGACGCGCTCGTGTCGCTCGCGAAGGAAACCGGGCCGGGCCTGACCACGTTCAAGCCCGACCGCGACGCGCTCGCCGCGCGCATCGAACGCACGCGCCGCACGCTCGAGGGCGAGGCCGCGGCCGGCGAGGCCGGCTACTTCTTCGTGATGGAAGAGTCGAAGACGGGCGACATCGCGGGCGTGTGCGGGATCGAGACGCAGGTCGGCCTCGAACAGCCGTTCTACAACTATCGCGTGAGCACGGTCGTGCACGCGAGCCAGGAACTCGGCGTGTGGACGCGGATGTCCGCGCTCAATATCTCGCACGACCTGACGGGCTATGCGGAAGTGTGCTCGCTGTTCCTGAGCCCGCGCTATCGCACGGGCGGCGTGGGCGGCCTGCTGTCGCGCTCGCGCTTCATGTTCATCGCGCAATTCCGCGAGCGCTTTCCGGAACGTATCTGCGCGGAACTGCGCGGCCACTTCGACGAGGACGGCACGTCGCCGTTCTGGCGCGCAGTCGGTTCGCACTTCTACCAGATCGATTTCAACGCGGCCGACTACCTGAGCTCGCATGGCCGCAAGTCGTTCCTCGCGGAACTGATGCCGCGCTATCCGGTGTACGTCGACCTGCTGCCGCAGGACGCGCAGGATGCGGTCGGCCTCACGCACCGCGACACGCTGCCGGCGCGCAAGATGCTCGAAGCGGAAGGGCTGCGCTACCAGAACCACGTCGACATCTTCGACGCGGGCCCGGTGCTCGAATGCCACGTCAACGACCTGCGCACGGTGCGCGAGAGCGTCGTCGTGCCGGTCGCGATCGGCGTGCCGGATGCGCGCGACGACGCACCGAAGTCGCTCGTGTCGAACACGTCGCTGAACGATTTCCGCGTCGGCGTCGCGCCGGGCGTGGTCGCGAACGGTGCGTTCGTGCTGTCGGCCGACGATGCCGTCGCGCTCGACGTGAAGGCAGGCGATCCGGTCCGCGTGCTGCCGCTCAAAGTCAAACAGGGATAAACGAATCATGACGGAACTCTTCATCGACGGCGCCTGGGTCGCAGGCTCGGGCCCGGTCTTCGCTTCGCGCAACCCGGGCACCGACGCGATTGCATGGCAGGGCGACAGCGCGTCGGCGGCCGACGTCGACCGCGCGGTCGCGAGCGCGCGCCGCGCGTTCGCCGGCTGGTCGACGCTCGACTTCGAAGCGCGCTGCGCGATCGTCAAGCGTTTCGCGGCGCTGCTCACCGAGCGCAAGGAAGCGATCGCCACGGCAATCGGCCGCGAGACCGGCAAGCCGCTGTGGGAAGCGCGCACCGAAGTCGCGGCGATGGCCGCCAAGGTCGGCATCTCGATCCAGGCGTACCAGGAACGCACCGGCGAGAAGCGTCAGGACATGGCCGACGGCGTCGCGGTGCTGCGCCATCGCCCGCACGGCGTCGTCGCGGTGTTCGGCCCGTACAACTTCCCCGGCCACTTGCCGAACGGTCATATCGTGCCGGCGCTGATCGCGGGCAACGCGGTCGTGTTCAAGCCGTCGGAGCTCGCACCGGGCGTCGCGCGCGCGACGGTCGAGGTATGGCAGGAAGCCGGGCTGCCGGCCGGCGTGCTGAACCTCGTGCAGGGCGAGAAGGACACGGGCATCGCGCTCGCGAACCATCGGCAGATCGACGGCCTCTTCTTCACGGGCAGCTCGGATACCGGCACGCTGCTGCACAAGCAGTTCGGCGGCCGTCCGGAAATCGTGCTCGCGCTCGAGATGGGCGGCAACAACCCGCTCGTGATCGGCGAGGTCGAGGACGTGGACGCGGCCGTGCACCACACGATCCAGTCGGCGTTCCTGTCGGCCGGCCAGCGCTGCACGTGCGCACGCCGCATCTTCGTGCCGCAGGGCGCGTTCGGCGATCGCTTCCTCGCACGCTTTGCCGACGTGACGTCGAAGATCACGGCCGACGTGTTCGACGCCGATCCGCAACCGTTCATGGGCGCGGTGATCTCGGCGCGCGCGGCCGCGAAGCTCGTCGACGCGCAGTCGCGCCTGATCGAGCAAGGCGCGAAGCCGATCATCGAGATGGCGCAGCGCGATTCGCGCCTGGGCTTCGTGAACGCGTCGATCATCGACGTGACCGGCGTGGCGAACCTGCCCGACGAGGAACACTTCGGCCCGCTCGCGCAGATCGTCCGCTACGCGACGTTCGACGACGCGATCGAGCGCGCGAACGACACGGCGTTCGGCCTGTCCGCCGGCCTGCTGGCCGACGACGCGCACGCATGGGATCACTTCCGCCGCACGATCCGTGCGGGGATCGTCAACTGGAACCGCCCGACCAACGGCGCATCGTCCGCCGCGCCGTTCGGCGGCACCGGCCGCTCGGGCAACCATCGTCCGAGCGCGTACTACGCGGCCGACTATTGCGCGTATCCGATGGCGTCGGTGGAAAGCACGCAACTGACCTTGCCCGCGAGCCTGTCGCCGGGCCTGCACTTCTGATCGAGGGAACGACGATGAACGCACAAGAAGCCAATTTCGACGGACTCGTCGGCCCGACCCACAACTACGCCGGGCTGTCGTTCGGCAACGTGGCGTCGCTCAACAACGAGAAATCGGCCGCGAATCCGAAGGCGGCGGCGAAGCAGGGGCTGCGCAAGATGAAGCAGCTCGCGGATCTCGGCTTCGCACAAGGCGTGCTGCCGCCGCAGGAGCGGCCGTCGCTGCGGCTGCTGCGCGAGCTCGGCTTCTCCGGCAAGGATGCGGACGTGATCGCGAAGGCCGCGAAGCAGGCGCCCGAGCTGCTCGCCGCGGCGAGCTCGGCGTCGGCGATGTGGACCGCGAACGCGGCGACCGTCAGCCCGTCGGCCGACACGGGCGACGGCCGCGTGCACTTCACGCCGGCGAACCTGTGCAGCAAGCTGCATCGCGCGATCGAGCACGACGCGACGCGCCGTACGCTGTCGACGCTGTTCGCCGATCCCGCCCATTTCGCGGTGCACGAAGCGCTGACCGGCACGCCGGCACTCGGCGACGAAGGCGCGGCGAACCACACGCGCTTCTGCGCCGAATACGGCAAGCCGGGCGTCGAGTTCTTCGTGTACGGCCGTGCGGAATACCGCCGCGGCCCGGAGCCGAAGCGCTTCCCGGCGCGCCAGACCTTCGAGGCGAGCCGCGCGGTCGCGCATCGCCACGGGCTTGCGGCAGAAGCGACGGTCTATGCGCAGCAGGATCCGGACGTGATCGACGCAGGCGTGTTCCACAACGACGTGATCTCGGTCGGCAACCGCGACACGCTGTTCACGCACGAGCGCGCGTTCGTCAACAAGCAGGCGATCTACGACACGCTGACGGCCGCGCTTGACGCACGCGGCGCGCGGCTGAACGTGATCGAGGTGCCCGAGGCGGCCGTGAGCGTGAACGATGCGGTCACGTCGTACCTGTTCAACAGCCAACTGCTGTCGCGCGCGGACGGCTCGCAGGTGCTCGTCGTGCCGCAGGAATGCCGCGAGAACGCGAACGTTGCCGCCTATCTCGACCGGCTCGAGGCCGGCAACGGCCCGATCCGCGACGTGCTCGTGTTCGACCTGCGCGAAAGCATGAAGAACGGCGGCGGACCCGCATGCCTGCGCCTGCGCGTCGTGCTGAACGACGCCGAGCGTGCGGCCGTCACGTCGAACGTGTGGATGAACGACACGCTGTTCGCGTCGCTCGACGCGTGGATTGAGAAGCACTACCGCGACCGTCTCGCACCGGAAGACCTTGCCGATCCGACGCTGCTCGACGAATCGCGCACGGCGCTCGACGAGCTCACGCAGATCCTGCGCGTCGGGTCGCTGTATGACTTCCAGCGCTGAGCCACGCATGCCGGCCGCCGCGCTGCTCGACGACTTCCTCGCGTTCACGCTCGCGGGCGACGCGCCGGCCGTGAAGGACGGCGCGTGCGCCGACGGTGCGGTGCGCTGGCAATGGCTCGGTGACGGGCTGCTCGCGCTGGAGCCGGCGGTGGGCGACGATGCCGATGCGTCGCCGCGCGCGAGCGTGCTCGTGTCGGCCGGCGTGCATGGCGACGAGACCGCGCCGATCGAGCTGCTGTCGATGCTCGTGCACGATCTCGCAGCGGGCACGCTGCCGCTCGCGTGCCGGCTGCTCGTCGTGCTCGGCAACGTGCCGGCGATGCGCGCGGGCGAGCGCTATCTCGACGACGACCTGAACCGCCTGTTCAGCGGCCGTCACGCGCAAGTGCCGACGAGCCGCGAAGCGCCGCGTGCGTTGCAGCTCGAAGCGGCGGCCGCCGCGTTCTTCGCGGCCGCGCCGACGGGCGGTGCGCGCTGGCACATCGACATGCACACGGCGATCCGTGCATCGGTGTTCGAGCAGTTCGCGCTGCTGCCGCACACGGGCACGCCGCCGACCCGCGCGATGGTCGAATGGCTGGGCGATGCGCGCATCGCGGCCGTGCTGCTGCATACCGCGAAGGGCAACACGTATTCGCATTACACGGCCGAGCAATGCGGCGCGCTCGCGTGCACGCTGGAGCTCGGCAAGGTGCGGCCGTTCGGCCAGAACGACCTGTCGCGTTTCGCGCCGGCCGACCGTGCGGTGCGCAAGCTCGTCTCGGGCGCGGCGCGTGACGCTGGCGCCTCGTTGCCGCGCGTGTTCACCGTGATCGATCAGATCACGAAGCAGAGCGACGCGCTCGAGCTGTTCGTCGCGTCCGACGTCGCGAACTTCACCGCGTTCTCGCGCGGCACGGTGCTCGCGCAGGACGGCGACTACCGCTACACGGTGAAGCATGACGAGGAGCGCATCGTGTTCCCGAATCCGACCGTGAAACCGGGACTGCGTGCGGGGTTGCTCGTCGTCGACACGACGCGCGACACGCTTGCGGCACTCGTCTGACCCATGACCGGCTGCTTGCGGCTGCGGTGATCCGCGGCCCGCGCACCGCCCGGCAACAATTCCATTTTTGAGATGACGCTTGTACGCCGCGCAGACGGCCCGCGCGTCGCGCTTGCGTATTTGCGACATCGTCTTGCAAGTTCGCCGGGCCGCCGGGCTGCTGCCGGCGCACGCAGCGCAGCATCGCGTGCCGGCGGCCGCTTTGCCATATCGGGCCGCGCGGATTGGTACAATCGCGGCCTTGCGGCTGTTGCGCCGCATCAAGGCGCGGCATCGGGATTGTCGTTGTCATCCGACCCTGCAATGATGCATGCGCCCGTAGTTCCGGAACATTCGAGTATCGAGGAGAACACCTGATGAAGTTGGATTGGCGTAAAGTGGCCGCGCACGCGGTAGTGGCGGCATCGGCCGTGGCGGCAGGCAGCGCGACGGCAGCGGATCTGAAGGAGATCCGGTTCGGCGTCGAGGCCTCGTACGCGCCGTTCGAATACAAGACGCCCGACGGCAAGCTGACCGGCTTCGACATCGACATCGGCAACGCGGTGTGCGCGAAGCTGAAGACGAAGTGCGTGTGGGTCGAGAACGACTTCGACGGCTTGATCCCCGCGCTGCAGGCGCGCAAGTTCGATGCGATCAACTCGGACATGACGATCACCGACCAGCGCAAGCACGCGATCGCGTTCACCGATCCGATCTACACGATCCCGAACCAGCTGATCGCGAAGCACGGCAGCGGCCTGCTGCCGACCCCGCAAGCGCTGAAGGGCAAGCGCGTCGGCGTGCTGCAGGGCACGATCCAGGAAGCGTACGCGAAGAAGAAGTGGGCGCCGACCGGCGTCGAGGTCGTGCCGTACCAGACGCAGGACCTGGCCTACGCCGACCTGAAGTCGGGCCGTCTCGATGCGACGTTCCAGGATTCGGAAGCCGGCTCGAAGGGCTTCCTGTCGAAGCCGCAAGGCCAGGGCTTCGGCTTCGCCGGCGGCACGGTCAGCGATGCCGAGATCCTCGGCTCGGGCGTCGGTTTCGGTCTGCGCAAGAACGACGCGGCACTGAAGACCGCGCTCGATCAGGCGCTGAAGGAGCTGAAGTCCGACGGCACGATCGACAACCTCGCGAAGAAGTACTTCAGCGTGCCGGTCACGCTCAAGTAAGCGTTTCGATCCGTCGCACGATGCAGCCGGCCGCTTTCGCGGCCGGTTTGCATTTGGGGCGCCGCTCGTCGCACACGTGCCGGCGAGGCGGCCGCCGGCTGCGTGCCGCGTGCATCACGCGGGGAAGAACCGCCCCAGTTCGCGCGCGAGCTCGTTGAGCACGCCCATCTCCTGCTGCGTGATCTTGCGCGAGGGCTGCGCGCCGGCCCAGTCGCCGTACAGCAGGCCGACGGTCTTCGTGCCGACGCGCACCGGCAGCAGCACGAATGCGCGCGTGTCGGGGAGCGCATCGAGGTACCACGCGGGCAGGCGCTTCACCATCTTTGGCTCCTGCGCCTGCTCGATGAAGATGCCGACCGAGTTCGTGATCGCGAGATGGAACACGTCCGGTTCGAAGCGCTCGTCGAAGCACAGCCGGTCGAGCGCTGCATCGACGCCCGGGCCGAAGCCGAGACGCGCGGCGAACGAGCCGTCGTCACGACGCACGAACATCACGGTGCGCGTGAACGCGAGGCCTGCGAGCAGGCTCTCCGACGCGAGCGCGAGCACTGGCGTCAGCACGTGCTCGGACGGCAGCGCGCGCAGGTCGGCGAGGCCGGCTTCGAGGCACGCCTCGGGCTCGGGCTGCGCCCGCGCGATCGCGTCGGCGTTCGCGCGCAGCTCGACGATCTCGCGCATCACGGTGTCGCTTGCTTCCTCGCGTGCGAGCCGGTCGGCAATTTCCACCAGCGCGTCGGAATCGATCTCCAGCTCCTGCCCGTAGTACTGCGCGAGCACCGCGATGTCCGCGTCGCGCTGCGGGCCCGCGGGCATCGCGAGCGCACCGGCGACATCGGTCGAGCAGCGGCTCACCGCACGCAGCCAGTGCACGCGCTCGGCGCCTTCGTCGCCGTAGGCTTCGGGCCGATGGCGATCGTCGCGGTCGTCGTCCTCGTCGAGGATGGCGGCGTGCGCGGTGCGACCGTCGCCGTCGGCCATCCCGGCGCGGATCACGTCGGGCAGCCGCCAGCTCGCGGCAGCCTCGAGACCGATCTCGTCGAAGCCGACGCCCAGCACGTCGACGCACGCGGCCGCGTCGTCGCCGTTCAGCTCGGCGGCGCGGCGGCGGATCCGGTCCCATTCGCTGTCGAGATAGCAGACCACGAGCAGCTTGCCGACCTGGCGCATCAGCGTGCAGACGATGGCTTCCTCGCCGCCGCGCAGCTCCGCATGCTCGGTGAGCTTGCGGGCGACGCAGCCGGAGAGCAGCGCGCGGTTCAGCTCGAGCTTCGCGTCGATGCGGCGCGGCGTGCTGTGGTGGAAATGGTCGACGAGCTTCAGCCCGACGACGAGATGGCCGACCGTGTCCATGCCGAGCACCATCAGTGCTCGCGTGACGGTCGTGATGTTGCCGCCGAACGCCATGTACATCGCGGAGTTGGCGAGCCGCAGGACTTTCTGCGTGAGCGCGAAATCCGACAGCACGACGCGTACGAGCGCAGTGAAGTCGAGATCGTCGTTCTTCATCGCGGCCATCGTCGCGCGTAGCGATTCCGACAGCAGCGGGAAGTCGCCCCGTTCGCTCATGCGGGCCCACAGCTTGTCGAGCAGCGCCGTGCGGGGCAGGTGTGCAGTGATTGACATACGGATCAGTCCGGTTCGCCGCGCGCGTCAGGCGGCGTGCAGGCGCAGCTGCTGCGCCTCGAAGCGCCGGGCGAGTTCCTCGGACGGCAGCGCCTGGCACACGAGCCAGCCTTGGATATGGTTGCAGCCCATCTCGGTCAGCAGCTCGCGCTGCGCCTCGGTTTCGACGCCTTCGGCGACGAGCTCGAGATCGAGCGTTTGCGCGAGGCCGACCACCGCCGACACGATCGCGCGATCGTTGCGCGACGTCAGCAGGTTCTCGACGAAGCTGCGGTCGATCTTCAGCTTCGCGAGCGGGAAGCGCTGCAGGTACGCGAGACTCGAATAACCGGTACCGAAATCGTCGATCGCGAAGCGGATGCCGAGCTCGGTCAGCTCCTCGAGCAGCCCCTTCGCCTGTACCGGGTCGTGCATCAGCAGGCTTTCGGTGATTTCCAGCACGATGCGGCGCGGGTCGATGCCCGTCAGCGCGATCGCCTCGCGCACGCTTTGCGTGAAGCGCGGGTCGCGGAACTGCTGCGGTGACACGTTGACCGCCACATACTGCAGCGCGAGCCCCTGGTGGTCCCAGGCGACGAGCTGCATGCACGCGGCCTTGAGTACCCAGTTGCCGAGATAGTTGATCAGGCCGATCGATTCGGCGAGCGGGATGAAGGTCGCTGGCGGCACGAGGCCGTGTACCGGATGACGCCAGCGGATCAGCGCCTCGACGCCGTCCACCGTACCGGACTGGCTACGCGTGATCGGCTGGAAATGGAGCGAGAATTCGCCGTTGCGCACGCCGTCGTACAGATCGGCCTCGAGCTTGAGCCGTTCCGCGTCGGCCGGGTCGTCGACCGGCTCGTGAAACGCGAGTGCATTGCCGCCCGACGCCTTCGCCTGCGCGAGCGCATGGTCGGCGCGGCGCAGCAGCGGGCTGTGGTGCTGCGCGCGATGGGGCGCAGTACGTTCGTCCGGGTACAGTGCGATGCCGATGCTCGCGGACAGGTGCACGGTCTGCCCCTGGAACACGTAAGGTTCGCGCACGGCGGCCTGCAGCCGGCGCGCGAGCGCGTCCGCGGCGTTGCTCGCGCGCGTGCGGTCCGGGGCGCTGAACACGATCGCGAACTTGTCGCTCGCGACGCGCGCGAGCTGCTCGCCGGGCGCGACGAGCGCCCGCAGCCGCTGCGCGGTGTCGCGCAGCAGCGTGTCGCCGGCGTCGTAGCCGAGCGCGCGGTTGATGCGCTGGTAGTCGTCGAGGTCGAGCAGCAGCAGCGCCGCGCACGTGCCGCTCTCGTCGGCGGCCTGCTGCGCGCGCATCAGCGCGGGCACGAGCGCGGACAGGTTGTCGAGTCCCGTCATCGGATCGTGGTGCATCTCGTACGTCAGGCGGGCCTCGAGCGCACGCCAGGCCGACACGTCGAACGCCGCGATCGCGAAGCCGTCGACGCCGTGGTGGCGGCTCTTGAACGCGCGGATTTCCACGTCGAGCGGGTAGGTGAGCGACTTGACGATGCACATCGTCGCCTTCTCGACCTGGCCGGAGCGCGCGGCGCGCGCAAGCAGGCCTTCGAGCGCCGCGGTATCCTGTTCCGCGATCAGGTCGCGCAGCGTCAGCGTGTGCAGGTAGTCGCGGTGATAACCGATGAAGCGCAGGCTTGCATCGGATACGTACAGAAAGCGCAGCTCGCGGTCGACATGGGCGAGGAAATCCACCGTGCCGACCGTCTGTTCCAGCCAGTTGCGCACGGTATCGTCGCGCCGCGGCGCGCCGGCGCGCGCAGGCATCAGCGCGCCGCCCGACCAGGCGAAGCGGCGCAGCGTATGCAAGGCATTGCGCCAGGAGCCCTTGCGTGGCGTCTGTTTCCTGTTGGCTTCCATGTTTCTCGCTGACGTGAAGGGCTGGAACCGGTTGTCCGGAAGGAATAACGGCAGGCTGCGCGGAATCTTTAACCGGCCGGCAGCGGCTGGCACTGCCGCTGAACCGGGGCGTACATGCCGGCGTTCGACGGGCGAACGCCGACGTGGCCTCCATCGAGGCTGACTTTATAAGAAATGAGGACGCAGATGAAGCGAAAACTATTGGTGGGCGCCGCGGCGGCGCTGCTGGTGGCCGGTCATGCGCTGGTCGCGCAGGCGCAACCGAAGCCGGGCGACATGGCGCCCGACTTCACGACGCAGGCGTCGCTGGGCGGCAAGACTTACACGTACTCGCTCGCCGATGCGCTGAAGCACGGGCCGGTCGTGCTGTACTTCTACCCGGCCGCGTTCACGAAGGGTTGCACCATCGAGGCGCATGCGTTCGCGGACGCCGTCGATCGTTACAAGGCTTACGGCGCGACGGTGATCGGCGTATCCGCCGACAACATCGACACGCTGACCCGGTTCTCCGTGAGCGAATGCCGCAGCAAGTTCCCGGTCGCTGCCGATCCGGACGCGAAGATCATCCGCCAATACGACGCGAAGCTGCCCTTGCTCGATCGCGCGAACCGCGTGTCCTATGTCATTTCGCCGGAAGGGAAGGTGCTGTACGAGTACACGAGCCTGTCGCCCGACAAGCATGTCGAGAACACGCTCGGCGCGGTGAAGGCGTGGGCCGACGCACATCCGAAGCAGTAAGCCGCGGGCAGCCAGCCCGCATCGCGGGCCGCAGGCGCGACGAAACGCGCCGCCCGGGTGGCGGCGCGGGCATGGGTTACGCGCGCAATGCCTGTTCGATCGGCGCGCCGCCGCCGACGAAGCCGATGACCTTGCGCGAGATGCCAAGCTTGATCGCCTCGATCGCGGCCCATGCCACATCCTGGCGCGACACCGGTGGCGCGGCGTCGAGCGGCTCCTCGGTCAGCGCGATCTTGCCGACGCCCGGGCCGTCCGCGAGCGGGCCGGGGCGCAGGATCACGTAGTCGATGCCCGACGCGATCACGCGCTCGTCGCCTTCGCGCTTCATCTGCGAATAGTGGCGCAGCGCGTCGCCGCTGCGCTCCGGCCAGTACGCGGTCAGCGAGCTGATCACGACCAGCTTCTGCACGTTGTAGGCGAGCGCATGCTCGGCCGCGCGCGCGACCGCGTCGCGATCGATCTGCTCCTCTTCGGCTGCGCCTTCCGATTCGGCCGAGCCGGCCGCGTAGATCACGTGCGTGATGCCCTGGAATGCGTGCGAGAAATCGCCCGTCAGATCGGCCTCGACGACCTTCGCGCCCGGCAGCACATAGCCGTGCCGGCGCACCAGCGCAGTCACCTCGAATTCCGGCTGCTTGAGCAGCAGATCCGCGCACGCCAGGCCTGTGCGGCCGGTCGCGCCAATCAGCAGTACCTTCGTCGTCATGAAACCGCTCCTTGCTCGATGCGTCATCCTTCCAGATAGGGACGGACGACCGATACTCAAGTGTATGTCGATTTGAGCCGGCGGCGCGCGGGTAATTGGGGCTGTACCGCTCGAGGCTTGCCGGCGAGGCCGGGCGGGGCCCCGTCGGTGCGCCGCTGTGCGCGCGGATTGCGGGATCGACCCGCCGACCGGCTATCATGTGCGCGATGCATTTTTCGCCGCTACGCAATACAACGCGGCGGCCAACCGGTTGGAGTACACATGGCATTACCCCTGGACAACGTCAGCATGGCCGTGTTCTGCGACTTCGAGAACGTCGCGCTCGGCGTGCGCGACGCGAAGTACGAGAAATTCGACATCAAGCCGGTGCTGGAGCGGCTGCTGCTGAAGGGCAGCATCGTCGTGAAGAAGGCCTATTGCGACTGGGAGCGCTACAAGGGCTTCAAGGCGTCGATGCACGAGGCGAGCTTCGAGCTGATCGAGATTCCGCACGTGCGCCAGTCGGGCAAGAATTCGGCCGACATCCGGCTCGTCGTGGACGCGCTCGATCTCTGCTACACGAAGTCGCACGTCGATACGTTCGTGATCATCAGCGGCGACTCGGATTTTTCGCCGCTCGTGTCGAAGCTGCGCGAGAACGCGAAGAAGGTGATCGGGGTCGGCGTGAAGAAGTCGACGTCGGACCTGCTGGTCGCGAACTGCGACGAATTCATCTTCTACGACGACCTGGTGCGCGAGCAGCAGCGCGCGCTGGCGAAGCGCGAACAGCAGCGCACGGGCAATGGCGGCGCGAAGCGCCCCGACGAGCCGTCGCGCAAGCCCGAGATGGAAGCGCGCCGGACCGAGGCGATCGCGCTCGCGGTCGAGACGTTCGATGCGCTGGCATCGGAGCGCGACGACGTCGGCAAGATCTGGGCGTCGGTGCTCAAGAGCGCGATCAAGCGCCGCAAGCCGGACTTCAACGAGTCGTATTACGGCTTCCGCGCGTTCGGCAACCTGCTCGACGAAGCGCAGGCGCGCGGCCTGCTCGATGTGGGGCGCGACGACAAGTCGGGCGCGTTCGTGTCGCGGCCGCGCCAGTCGGCGGTGGCCGAACCGGTGGCGGCGGCTCGTGATACGGGTGGCGCGCACCACGGTCACGGCGCGCGCCACGCGGAGGCTGCACCGGCCGGGCGTGAACCGCGGCGTCGCGGGCAGCAGGCGGAAGCGGCCGTGCACGAAAGCGTGCAGGTCGACGCGGAAGAGGCGACCGTCATCGATGTCACGAACGAAGCGGCGAGCATGCCGGCAGGGCCGGTCGAAGCGGCCGAGACGCACGGTGACGCGAAGGACGGCCGCAAGCGCGCACGCAAGAGCGCGGCGAAGAAGACCGGCGCGAAGAAGGGGGGTGATGCGAAGGGCGCTGGCCATCATGCGGCGTCGAAGCCGGAGGAGGCCGCGCACGGCGGCGACAAGCATGCGGCAGGCAAGCACGCGGAAGGCAAGCACGCGGAAGGCAAGCACGCGGAAGGCAAGCATGCCGAGGCGAGGCATCGGGAGGCGGAGCACGGTGAGGACCGCCACGTCGCGGCGCAGCACGCGGCGCCGACTGCCGGCGAGTACGGTGCTTCAGCAGCCGGAGGGCAGCCGCCGCACGATGCGGCACCGGCCGCCCCGGCAGCCGAATCGACCACTGAAGCGGCCGGTGAAGCGGCTGCCGACGCCAAGCCGAAGAAACCGGCCCGCAAGACGGCGCCCCGCGCGCGCCGCCCGCGCAAGACGGCCGCCGCCGCCGAGTAACGGCGTCAGGGCGGAGCGGCGTCGGACCGAGGCGCCGCCCGTGTCGACCCGTCGGCCGGTGCAACGCCGGCCGACGCATCACGTCATCCGTTCAGCACGTACGGTTGCGTCATCACTTCGAGGAAGTGACCGTCCGGATCGTCGAAATACACCCCGCGCCCGCCGTAATGGCGGTAGATGTCATCGGGCTGCCGCTTCGCCGGATCGGCCCAGTGCGGCAGGCCGCGCTCGCGAATGCGCGCATACACGCGATCGAAGCCGGCCTCGTCGGTCAGGAACGCGTAGTGCTGGGCGGTGATCTCCCCCTCCTTTTCGTAGAAGTCGAGCGACACGCCGTTCTCGAGCGGGACGACCAGCATCGCGCCGAACGGCGTCGGCGGCGGCAGTTCCAGAAGCTCGGTGAGGAAGCGGCTCGACGCGTGCTTGTCGCGGCACCAGACGATCGTATGGTTCAGCTGGACGTTCATGGCGGGTCCCCGGGAAGGGGCGCGAGGGTGGACATGGACACACGATAGTCGATCGCCGCCGGCGTGCAAGCCGGATCCGCGGCGCAGGCGATCGACACTGCGTCGGCTGCGCGCGAATCGTCAGGTGAAACGATCTGGACGATCGGCCACATTTCGGGCGCAGAGGTCATTCGCTCGGCTTTTTGCGCCGCCAGGAATCTCCGGCACGTGCCCGCGATGCTCGACGGCGCGGTACAACGCTTGTCGGACGCGCTGCCCGATACGGCAGCCGTCGCCGAATACCGCTGGCGATTCCTGACGGGAAGCCCGCACGGCGCCCGACACGCAGCGCCGGCCGGCACACGGAGCGGGGCGGTGCGGCAGGCCCCGTCGATCCGTGTCCGGCCGCGTGCCGTTATTCGCCAGCCACCGCTGGTCCGCCCGACTTGCCGCGGCGGTTGCGGCGCTTCTCGGCCCACACGCGCAGGCGGTCCATGTACAGATAGACGACCGGCGTCGTATAGAGCGTCAGCACCTGCGACATGATCAGGCCGCCGGCGATCGCGATCCCGAGCGGCGCGCGCAGCTCGGCGCCGTCACCGTGGCCGAATGCGAGCGGCAGCGCGCCGAGGAGCGCCGCCATCGTCGTCATCATGATTGGCCGGAAGCGCAGCAGGCACGCCTCGTGGATCGCATCGAACGACGACTTGTTGCCGTTGCGCGTCTGGTCGATCGCGAAGTCGACCATCATGATCGCGTTCTTCTTCACGATGCCGATCAGCAGGATCACGCCGATCAGCGCGATGATGCTGAACTCGGTCTTGAACAGCAGCAGCGCGAGCAGCGCGCCGACGCCGGCCGACGGCAGCGTCGACAGGATCGTGATCGGGTGGATGTAGCTCTCGTACA
>NZ_QTPW01000048.1:0-38792 GCF_003857965.1 Burkholderia sp. Bp9031 | reverse complement strand
TTCATGGACAAGGGCGCGATCGTCGAGGACGACCGCAAGGACGATTTCTTCTCGAATCCGAAGTCGGATCGCGCGAAAGACTTCCTCGCGAAAATCCTGCACTGAGCAATGCGCGACGGCGCATCGTGCCGCACGACGCGACGCGCCCCGCCGGCCGCCCTTTCCGGAACCCGCCGTCCCGATGAAACGACTTCCTTCCCTCAACGCGCTGCAGATCTTCGACATCGTCGCCCGTCACGGCAGCTTCACGCGCGCCGCCGAGCACCTGTGCCTGACCCAGGGCGCCGTGAGCCGGCAAATCCTCGCGCTCGAGGGCTTCTATCAGTTTGCGCTGTTCAAGCGCACGCCCAAGGGGCTGACGCTGACGGCCGAAGGCGAACTCCTGCTGCCGACGGTGCGCGAAAGCTTCGCGCGCATCGAGGAGGTATCGATGCGCCTTTCGCGCAGGCGCACCGAACTCGCGCTGAAGGTGCCGACCTGCATGATGCAGTGGATGCTGCCGCGCATCATGCGGTTCCAGGCCGAGCATCCCGAGCTCCAGGTGCAGATCACGACGACCTGGGATCATCACGTCGATTTCCGCATGGAACCGTTCGACGCCGCGGTGATCTACGCAGCCGGCGGCGGCCCCGACATGCATGCGATCCCGTTGTTCGAGGAACGGCTCACGCCGGTCTGCGCACCAAGCCTGCCGGAGCGGCAGCCGCTCGCGAACCTCGACGACCTGGCTGGCCATACGCTGCTGCATCCGACGCGCGATCACCGCGACTGGAAGCGGTGGCTCGACCATGCGGGCGCGCCGCACGTCGACTCGACGCGCGGCTTGAGCTTCGAAACGCTGGATCTCGCGACGCACGCGGCGATCGACGGTTACGGCGTCGCGATCGGCGACCGGACGCTCGCGAACGAAAGCGTGGCGGCGCACCGGCTGGTGATGCCGTTCGACATTTCGTTGCCGACCGGGATGGGCTATTACTTCGTGTATCCGGGCGGTGCCGAACAGCAGCAGAAGATCCAGCTGTTCGGCGACTGGATCGCGGACGAGCGCAAGGGCGCGGCGGGCGTCGCGCCGGCCTGAGCGGACGCCGCCTGTCGCGCGTGCGGCACGGCCTCGCGACACGTGCGGTTTGCCGCACGCGCGCCAGGTGCGGTTACGTGATCACGCCGACCTGCCACGGCACGAACTCGTTCTGCCCATAGCCATGCAGTTCGCTTTTCGAGCGCTGGCCCGACGCACAGTCGAGCATCGCGCGGAAGATGTCGGCGCCGAGCTGGTCGACGCTCGACGTGCCGTCGATCACGCCACCGCAATCGATATCGATGTCGTCCGCCTGGCGCGTCCATAGCGCCGTATTCGTCGCGAGCTTCAGCGACGGCGACGGCGCGCAGCCGTATGCCGACCCCCGGCCTGTCGTGAAGCAGATCAGGTTCGCGCCCGATGCGACCTGCCCTGTCGCAGACATCGGGTCGTAGCCGGGCGAATCCATGAAGACGAGGCCGCGCGCGTCGATCCGTTGCGCGTATTCGTAGACGTCGACGAGATTCGTGGTCCCGGCCTTCGCGATCGCGCCGAGCGATTTCTCGAGAATCGTCGTGAGCCCGCCCGCCTTGTTGCCGGCCGACGGATTGTTGTCCAGCGCCGCGCCGTGACGCGCGCAATACGCTTCCCACCATGCGATTCGCGCGAGCAGCTTCTCGCCGACGTCCCGGCTGACCGCGCGCCGGGTGAGCAGATGCTCGGCGCCGTAGATCTCGGGGGTTTCGGAAAGGATCGCCGTGCCGCCCTGCCGCACCAGCCGGTCGACTGCCGCACCCAGCGCGGGATTTGCCGAAATGCCCGAGTAGCCGTCCGAGCCGCCGCACTGGAGGCCCACCACGAGATGCGCCGCCGGCATCGGGACACGCGCCACGCGGTTCGCGTCCGCGAGCATCTCCGTGATCATCGCGATGCCGCGCTCGATCGTCTTGCGCGTGCCGCCGCTCTCCTGGATCGTGAAATGGCGCAGGCGCGCGGCGTCCGCCTGCCCGCCTTCGCGCAGCACGTCGCCGATCTGGTTGGTCTCGCAGCCGAGGCCGATGAACAGCACCGAGTGGAAGTTCGGATGCGCGGCGTAGCCCGCCAGCGTACGGCGAAGGATCGCGATGCCATCCCCCTGCGAATCGATCCCGCAGCCGAGCCCGTGCGTGAGCGCGATCACGCCATCGACGGCCGGATAGTCGGCCAGCGCCTGCGGGCGCACGTCGCGCCGGAAATGATCGGCGATCGCGCGCGCCACCGTCGCGGAGCAATTGACGCTCGTCAGTATGCCGATGTAATTGCGGGTCGCGATGCGGCTGTCGTCACGACGAATGCCCATGAAGGTTGCCGGCGTTTCGTCGTAGTGCGTCGGGATCGCGCCGGCGCCGAACGCGTGCTCGCGCGCGAACTCGACCATGCCGAGGTTGTGCACGTGTACATGATGGCCGCGCGCGATCGCCTCGCGCGCGACGCCGATGATCTGGTTGTAGCGCCTGACCGGCTCGCCTTTCGCGATGTCGCGTGTCGCGATCTTGTGGCCAGGCGGGATGAGGCCGGCCACGACGAGCGCCTCGGATGCGATCCGGGTGCCGGACACGAGCTGACGCGTCGCGATCACGACGTCGTCGTTCGGATGCAGCCGGATCGCGGCCGGCTCGGTAACGTGAAAGGACATGGAGGTGATCCTGGATCCCTGACGGGTTGTTCGTCATCGGCGCGCGACATCGCGCGCGCCGGCGAATGGTTCATCGATGCGAGCCGGCCTGCGCGCCGCCCGCGGTGCGCTCCTCGGCCGCGTGCTCGATCCCGCGCAACGAGCGCAGCAGCAGCACGCTGACGAAACACAATGCGGCGACCACGACGAAGCCCGTGCGCGAATCGTGCGACACCGCGTCCGCGAACGCCTTGATCTGCGGCGACACGAAACCGCCGAGATTGCCGATCGACACGATGAACGCGATGCCGCTCGCCGCGCCCGTCCCGCCGAGATAGCGCGTCGGCAGGCACCAGAACACCGGCTGGCACGCGACCAGCCCGGGAATCGCGATGCAGAAGGCGAGCAGCGCGAGCACCGGCGTATTGATCACGGATACCGAGGCGAACGCGAGAATCCCGACCGTCAGCATGCCGGTCGCCACCTGCAGATGGTTGTCGTGGCGATCCGCGAAACGCGTGGCGACGATCATCGCCGCAATCGTGCACAGCCACGGGATCATCAGCAGCAACCCGATCTTTCCGTCGATCTGGGTGCCCATCGTCGCGGCGAATTTCGACGGCAGGTAGAACGCGAGCGGCGCATTGCCGATCTGGATGCAGAAGTACGCGGCAATGAACGTCAGCACACGGCGGTCCTTCAGCACACCGAACACGGCCGCCGACAGATGCCGCGATTTCGCGCGCTCTTCCGCGTCGAGCGTATCGCACAACGCGCGCTTCTCGTCGTCGGTCAGCCAGCGCGCGTCCTTCGGCCGGCTCGTCAGGTAGAAGAACGCGATCACGCCGACCACGGTCGCCATCAGCCCCTCGACCACGTACATCCATTGCCAGTTGCGCAAGCCGAACACGTCATGCATCTGCAACAGGAAGCCCGACAGCGGGTTGCCGATCAGCATCGCGATCGGCACGCCGAAGTAGAACAGCCCCAGCGCACGGGCGCGCCCCTTCGCGGGAAACCAGTAGGTCAGGTACAGGATGATCCCGGGAAAGAAGCCGGCCTCGGCCGCGCCGAGCAGGAAGCGGATCGTATAGAACTGCGTCGGCGTCTGCGCGAACATCATCGAGGCCGACACAATGCCCCACGTCACCATGATCCGGCTCATCCAGACCCGCGCGCCGACGCGGTTCATGATGAGGTTGCTCGGCACTTCGAACAGCGCATAGCCGATGAAGAAAATGCCGGCGCCGAACGCGAATGCCGCATCGCTCAGGCCCGTATCGGCCTGATAGGCGATCTTCGCGAAACCGACGTTCGCGCGGTCGATGAACGCCAGCGCGTACATCAGCGTGAGAAACGGCAGGAGCCGGAGCGCGGCCTTCCTGACCGCGCTGGCAAGGTGCTTCGATTGATGCGGATCGTGATCCATCGTTGTCTCCGGAATGATTCTTGTCGTGATGCCTGCCCGCTATCCGTTTACGCGCGCCATTCGGGGCCGTCCGGATAGGCGTATGCATCGAGCGAAGCCTGCTTCATCGTGACGCCGTAGCCGGGCGCCTCCTGCGGCATGTAGCGCCCGCGGCGAATCGCGATCGGCGCCTCGAAATGCTCGTGAAGATGGTCGACGTATTCGAGCACGCGCCGCTCCAGCGAGCCCGACACCGCGATGTAGTCGAACATCACGATGTTCTGCGAGTACTGGCACAAACCGACGCCGCCGCCGTGCGGACATACCGGCACGCCGAACTTCGCCGCCATCAACACGACGGCGAGCACTTCGTTGAGCCCGCCGAGCCGCGCGGGATCGAGCTGGCAGAAATCGAGCGCGCCGGCCTGGAAGAACTGCTTGAACATCACGCGGTTGTGCGCGTGCTCGCCGGTCGCGACACCGATCGGCCCGATCCGCTGCCGGATCGCGGCGTGGCCGAGAATGTCGTCGGGGCTGGTGGGCTCCTCGATCCACCACGGATCGAACCGGGCGAGCACCCGCATGTTCGCGATGGCCTCGTCGACGCCCCAGTTCTGGTTCGCGTCCATCATCAGCTTGCGGTCCCAGCCGAGTTCCTCGCGCAGGATGGCCGCGCGCCGCACGTCCTGCGCGAGATCCGCGCCGACCTTCTGCTTCAGGTGGGTCCAGCCGTCCGCCACCGCCGCGCGGGCGAGCGCGCGCATCTTGTCCTCGGAATACCCGAGCCAGCCGGCCGCCGTCGTGTAGCCGGGAAAGCCGTGCTCGTGCATCTCCCGCTCGCGCTGCGCCTTGCCCGGTGCGGCCCGGCGCAGCATCGCGACGGCTTCCTCGCGCGTCAGCACGTCGTCGATGTACGTGAAGTCGATGCAGCTCACGAGTTGCTCGGGCGGCATGTCGACCAGGAATTTCCAGACCGGCTTGCGTGCCGTCTTGGCCCAGAGATCCCAGATCGCGTTGATCAGCGCCGCCGTTGCGAGATGCACCACGCCCTTCTCCGGGCCGACCCAGCGCAACTGGCAGTCGCCGGCCACCATCTCGTGCCAGTACGCGCCGAAGTCGGCCGTGATCTCCTCGAGCGAGCGGCCGATCACGAACAGCTTCGCGAGCGCGTGGGCGGCCTCGACGCACAGCTCGTTGCCGCGGCCGATCGTAAACGTCAGCCCGTGCCCCTGGATGCCGTTGCCCGCGTCGGTGACGAGCGTCACGTAGGTGGCCGAATAGTCGGAATTGCCGTTCATCGCGTCCGAGCCGTCCATGCTCTTCGAGGTCGGAAAGCGAATGTCACGGACCTGCACATCGATAATGCGTGTCGTCATCCTTGCGTGTCTCCATTTCATTTCACTTCATCGCGTGCGGCGGCGGACCGCTGCGCCGCGAGCGTTCATCCGAGCGCCGCGGTCAGGTGCGGCTGACCGATCGGCAGCTTCAGCGTGCGCGCCAGCTCGACTGCCGGGCGCAGGCGCCGCGCCTTCTTCATGTCGTGATTGCCCGCGATATCGGCAAGCCGATGCGCAAGGAACGGATTCGAGAACCGGTCGCGCACCTCGTCCAGGTACGCCAGCGCCGCGTCGTGTTCGCCGAGCGCATCGAACACCGGCATCACCTCGTCGTTCCATACCGCTTCGAGCGGCGCGCGGTACACGGGATCGTCCATCGCCGCGCCCACCGTCATGTCCGACATGCCGCCGCGCGCGAGCCATTGCTCCGCGAGCACCGTATGCCCGAGATTGAGCAGCAGCAGCTTCCGGCGCTCGTAACGTTCCAGGTCGTCGGTCACGACGATGTCCGGGTGCTCGCACGGCAGCGTCATCCCCGCCGTGCGGCCGACCGCCCACAGCGCATACGGTTCCGCGATCGCGCCGACCGGATGGATCGGCTCCGACACGATGCGGTCGACGAGTGAGTTGACCCACACGCAGCCGCCGATCAGGTAGTCGACGAACGCGGCATCCGCCTCCCATCGCCGCGCGACGGCGATCACCAGGTCGCGCAGCGTGTCGCCGTTGCGCGCGACGAGCTCGCACGGAAGCAGCGTGACGGGCGCGCCGCCGGCACGAAAGCGCTCGTGCAGCAGCACCGCGAGCTTCGCCGCGAATCCGCGCGGCGACCGTGCGCCGTCGAGAAGATCGGCCCCGTCGTCATCGAACAGCGCGTAGCCGCTGTCGCCGGTGTTGGACACGATCGCGCGGACCTCGCATGCGACGCGCTCGCGCAACCGCGCCCAGTCTTCCGTCGCATGCAGCGCTTCGGTAATCGCCGTGCAGTCGACCACGCGATCGATCGTCTCGCCGTGCCGCCGGCCGCGGATCCGCACCGGATAGCGCCTGGCGGCACGCAGCGCATCGATGCGCGCGCGGCTTTCCGCGCTCGACGTCGTCTGCACCACGGTGATCTCGCCGAGCGCGCGGCCTGCGGCGAGCGCTTCCGACGTAAACAGGTCGACGTGCGCCTGGAGGAAGCGGCTGGTGCCGAATTGCAGGATCGGATTACCCATCGGTTCGCGCGCCCCGTTCAACATTCGACGAGCGCCTTGATCACGCCCGCGTCCGGCGCGAGGAGTTGCGCGAACCGGTCGGGCAGATCGGCGAGCGTCAGCGCGTGCGTCTTCAGCGCGTCGGTCGGCACCCGGCCCGCGCGCATCGCGTCGAGTACCGTTTCGAAGTCCGCGGGCGTCGCGTTGCGGCTCGCGAGCAAGGTCGTTTCGCGCTTGTGGAATTCGGGATCCGAGAACGAGATGCGGCCCTTGACGAGCGAGATCAGCACGTACTTGCCGCCGTGCGCGACGAACTCGAGGCCGCGCTCCATCGCACCGAGGTTGCCGGTGGCGTCGAACACGACGTCGAAAAACTCGCCGTCGGTGAGCGCCGCAAGGCGCGCCACGTCGGTGGCAGCGCCCGTCGTGTCGAGCAGCACGGCAGCGTGCGCGCCCAGTGCCGTCTTGCAGACCTCGAGCCGGTCCGCACGGCTGTCGAGCACGCTGACCCGCGCGCCGCGCAGCATCGCGAAGATCAGTGCGGCCATGCCGATCGGCCCCGCGCCGACGACCAGCACGCGTTGATCCGACCGAACGTCGGCACGCGCGACCGCGTGCGCGCCGATCGCGAGGAATTCGATCATCGCGGCCTGGTCGAGCGTGACGCCATCGGCCTTGAACACGAACGCCTGCGGAACGGCGAGGTATTCGGCCATGCCGCCATCGGCGTGCACGCCCAGCACCTGGATTCGGGTGCAGCAATTCGTCTTGCCCGCACGGCACGCGACGCACGTGCCGCACGACAGGTATGGCATCACGTAGACCTGGTCGCCGACCTTCACGCGCGCGCCCGCCGGCGCCGTCTCGACGACGCCGGCCAGTTCGTGCCCCATCACCCTCGGATACGCGAGGTACGGCTGGTTGCCGGTGAAGATGTGCATGTCGGTGCCGCAAACACCGACCCGCTTCACGCGAATCAGTACCTCGTCGGGTCCGGCTGCCGGCATCGGGCGCTCGGCAACGACCAGGCGGCCGGGTTCTTCACAAATGACAGTTCTCATCGGTGTCTCGATTACGTATGAAAGAGGACGGCGCGGAAACATGCTTCCAAATTGGCCTGACCAGACACAGGCTATTGGTCTGGCCACATTTGGTCAAGCCAATTTCGGAAATTCATGGGAAATCCCTAAGTTTGCGGCTAGAGCCTGAGCATTGCATTCGGGGGATGATGTCCTTCAGGCGCCCGTATCACGATTGGAGGACATGGCGTGAGACTCCCCGCCAGCTCGAAGGCCGGCCATTTGGTAAGGCCAATTTAGTGAGTCGATTCACCATCGACGGGTGAGGACGTGCCCTCTTCTCCCTCCGATTGGTCAGGCCACTCGGAGTGCAGTAGACTGACTGCTTCCGACAGAAATCCGCGGTACGCGGGCAAGGGGGAGCATTGCCGGACCCGTTCAAACAGGTGGATACCCGCCGCCTGTATCAGCGCATCGCCGACCAGATTCGTTCGCTTATCGAAGCGGGACGGTTCGCCGACGGAGAACGCCTGCCGCCGGAGCGCGATCTGGCCCAGCAATTGGGCGTATCGCGCCCGTCGGTTCGGGAGGCGCTCATTGCGCTGGAGATCGAGGGCATCGTCGAAGTCCGGATGGGGTCCGGCGTGTTCGTGTGCTCTCCCGCGAAGGCGTTGAGCGCACCGGCGACGCCGCTGGGCGAAAACCCGATCGAACTGACGAGCGCCCGTGCCGCGCTCGAGGGCAGCGTCGTCGAACTCGCCTGCGCACGCGCGACACCCGAACTGCTGGAGCCCGTGCGGCGCGCGGTCGACGCCATGCGCTCGGCCATCGCGGAAGGCCGCTCGCCGCTACAGCACGATCGCGAATTTCACGTCGCGATTGCGTCGATGACGGGCAATTCAGTGCTTGTCAGGCTGGTGGGCGAGCTTTTCGACGGACGCCACAGTCCGATCTCGTCGCGCGTCAGCGCGCGCGCCGAAAGCAAGCAGACGTGGGCCAGGGCGTTCGACGAACATGAGTCCATTCTCCACGCACTGGAAAACGGCGAGGTGCTGATGGCCCAGGCGGCAATGCGCACGCATCTTTATGCGTCGCAAAGACGCTGGCTGGAACAGGAACGGAACTGAAGCGGGCGGGGGCGTAGCCGTCACCGGCCGCTGAGTCGGTCTTCATCCACGGCGCCGGGCCGTCACCGCTTATGAACGACCGAGTCGAGCACGAAGCTGGTCGTCATGTTCTGCACGCCGTCCAATGCGCTGATCGTCGCCCAGATGTCGCTGATGCGCTCATGCGTGGCCGCCTCTATCTGCACCAGCAAATCGACCTCGCCGCTGAGGACCGCGCAGTCGCGCACCTCGGCGATCCGCCCGAGTGCGGCAAGCACGTCCGCGCCGCGCATCCGGTCCTTGCGGTAGACGAGCATCACGGCACGCACGGGTGCGACATCGTCGGGCAACGCGAGCCGCACCGTATAGCCTGCAATGATCTTCAGCGCTTCGAGCCGGTCGATCCGGTTCCGGACCGACTGCCTGGACAAACCGATCCTGTCGGCCAGCACCGCGAGCGGAATCCGCGCATCGGCACACAATGCGTCGATTATCTTCTGGTCCAGGCCGTCGATCTTCATTGGCCGAGCCCGGTGTGCCCGGCGCCGCGCGCATCGACCGCGTCGCGCAATGCCGCGATGTGGTCGGGGCCGATTCCGCAGCAACCGCCGACGATCTGCGCGCCGAGCGCAAGCCACTGCTCCGCCCATTTCGCATAACCGGGCGGATCGATATCACCGCGCAATGCGTCGAGTTCCTCGTTCGCACGCGCATCGGCGCGTTGCGGCGGAAACGCGTTCGCATACGCGCCGATCATCAGCGCCGGTCCCGCTCCCGTTCCCGCGAGCGTACGCTGCACCGTCTCGATCGCCGCACCCATCGCCTCCGGCTGGCTGCAGTTGAACAGCAGCGCGCTCGCGCGCGCGGACACGGCGGCGCCGATTGCTTCGTCGAGTGTCTGGCCCGATCGCAGTACCGGCCCGGTGCCCGCGTCGGCGTCGACATCGTCGCGCAGCGTGAACGACACCCAGAGCGGCTTCGGATTCGCACCCAGCGCGCGACGGACCGCGTCGATCTCGCCGGTCAGGCTCTGCGTCTCGGCCAGCCACAGGTCGACGTACGGATCGAGCCCGTCGACGAGTGTCGCCAGAATCGCATCGGCACGCGCCGCGTCGAACAGGTCGGGCCGATACGAGCCGCCGGTCGGCGGAAGCGATCCCGCGACGCGCACGGGCCGCCCTGCGCGATCCGCGGCTTGCCGCGCGAGTTGCCCGGCCAGTGCCGCGAGCGCGACACCGTCGCGACGAAACCGCTGCTCGCCGATATGGAACGGTACGACCGCATAGCTGTTCGCGGTGATCACGTCGGCGCCCGCCGCGACGAACGCGTCGTGCGCGAGGCCGACGTAATGCGGCGCTTCCATCAGCGCGAGCGCCGACCATTCCGGCTGTCGGAACGGCGCCCCCATCCGCGCCAGTTCGCGACCCATGCCGCCGTCGAGTACCGTGATGCCATGCATAGTCCGTGCTCCGTCGTTGCAATCCGGGCCGCTCGTGCCCGAATCGGTTCAAAGGCTGGCGCGACCCGCCCGATGCGTCGAACGGCCGTGTGCGCCGGTCCGTGTCAGATCTGCTCGAGCGCCTGCGCGATATCGGCTTTCAGGTCGTCGACATGCTCGATGCCGACCGAATAACGGATGAAGTTGAGCGGGATGTCGGCCGCGCGCATTTGCTCCGCCGACATCGTGCCCGCCCACATGGATGCCGTATGGATCGCGAGCGAATCGACGCCGCCGAGATTGCCCGCATTCAGCGGCAAGCGCAGCGCCTCGACGAAGCGCTGCGCTTCGCCATAGCCGCCCCGCACGCCGAACGCGACCACGCCGCCGAAACCGCGCATCTGCCGGCATGCGAGTTCATGTTGCGGATGGCTGCGCAGGCCCGGATAGAACACGCGCTCGATCTTCGCGTGCGCCTCGAGGAATTCGGCGAGCGCCTGGGCATTCGCATTGATCCGCTCGACGCGCATCGGCAGCGTGCGCAGCCCGCGCAGCAGCAGCCACGCGTCCATCGGCGACAGCACCGAGCCGAGCGTGATGTGCGTATGCCAGATCTGCTCGGCGAGCACGCGGCTCGTGCAGATCACGCCGCCGGTCAGGTCGTGATGGCCGCCGAGATACTTGGTCGCGCTGTGCACGACGATATCGACACCGAGCCGGTGCGGCTGCTGGTTGACCGGCGATGCGAACGTGTTGTCCGCGAGTGTCAGGATGCCGCGCGCCCTGGCGATTTCAGTCACCGCGGCGATGTCGGTCACGAGCAGCAGCGGATTGACCGGCGACTCGAGCACGATCAGCCGCGTGTTCGGCCGGATCGCACGATCGAACGCGGCCGCGTCGGTCTGGTCGACGAACGTCACCTCGACGCCGAACCGGCGCAGCATGTCGTCGAGCATTTTCGTCGTGCTCATGTAATGGCGCGTCTGGCCGATCACGTGATCGCCGGCCTTCACGACGCTGAGGATCGCGGTCGCGATCGCGCCCATGCCGGACGCGGTGACCAGCGCGGTCTCGGTGCCCTCGAGCTCCGCCATGATCGCCTTGACACGCTCGTGAACCGGATTGCCGTAGCGCGTGTAGTTGCGCGGATGCTGCGGCACGCTCGACATCTCCGCGAATTCCTCGCTGCCGGCGGCCTTGAACACGGCCGAATAGTGGATCGCCGGCGCGACCGTCTTCTCGTCGGTCACGTCGCGGTCCGCGGCCAGCGCGAGCGTTTCAAGCCTGTATCCCATTTCGTTCTCCGGATCGTTCATTGTGTCGTGTCCACGCGGTGCCGTCAGGCACGCACGCTGCCCAGATGGCGATTCAGCCGCCCTTCGACGCGTTTGAGCACGGTCGACAGCACTGCCGTGATACCGACGTACACGATGCCGGCCAGCATCAGCGCGTCGGTCGTATAGGTTTCGATGGAGATGCGCCGCGCGACACCGGTCAGGTCGAGCACGGTGATCGTGCTGGCGAGCGCGGTCGACTTGAGCTGCAGCACGATCTCGTTGCCGAGCGTCGGCGCGACGATGCCGATCGCGCGCGGGACGATCACGAACCAGGTCAGCATGAAGCGGCTCATCCCGAACGCGAGCGCGGCTTCCTTCTCGCCGGCCGGCACGCCGGCAATGCCGCCGCGGATGTCTTCCGCCATGTAGGCCGCGAGGTTGAGCGTCAGCGCGCACAACGCACACGAGAACGATCCGCCAACCAGCAGCCACAGCGGCGAGGCGCGCACGATCGCGAACTGCGCGAGCCCGTAATACAGCACGAAAATCTGCACCAGCAGCGGCGTGCCGCGAAACACCGACATGAACAGGCGGCTCGGTGCCGACAGCCACCGATGCCCCGACGTACGCGCGACGGCAAGCGGCACCGCGAGCGCGAACGCAAACGTGCATGACAGCACCAGCAGTTGCAGCGTAATCCAGACGCCGCGCGCGACGTCCGCGCCCGACTGCACGACGAGGGAAAGAAGGTCGTTCATCGCATGGCCCTCGTCAGGTGCGTTGTGCGTAGCCGCGGCCCGCGATGCGCTCGAGCCACGCGAACACGGGGTTTGAAACGGCGAGAAAGCCGAAATAGACGATACCGACTGTCACGTAGAAGACGAATGGCTGCTTGGTGAACTGCGCGGCGATGTTGGCCTTGCGCAGCATGTCCTCGAGCCCGACGATCGATACCAGCGACGTGTCCTTCAGCAAGTTCTGCCACATGTTGTTCAGGCTCGGCAGGCAGATTCGCCACGCCTGCGGCAGGCGCACGTGCCACAGTGTCTGCAGGCGTGTCATCCCGTACGCGCGCGCGGCCTCGATCTGTCCGGCCGGCACCGCGATGAACGCGCCGCGGAACATCTCCGACGAGTAGGCGCCGAACACCACGGCGAGTGCGATCACGCCGGCCGAGAACGGGCTCACGGCAAAGGCGCCGTCGAACTGCACGTTGAGCACACGCGACAGCCCGAAATAGCAGATCAGCAGGATCAGGAACTCGGGAATGCCGCGCAGGAAATTGGTCAGCGCATAGGTCGCATGTCTGAGCCAGCCCATGCTCGACAGTTTCGCCGATGCCCCGGCGATGCCGAGCAGCATGCCGACGCACAGCGCGGCGAGCGCGAGTTCCAGCGTGACGAGCGCGCCCGCCGCGATCTGCGCGCCGTAGTTCACCAGAATGTCCATCGTGATATCGCTCCTTGTGAGGCCCGGATAGGCCCGGATCGCGCAGGCCGCCGTGCGGCGGCCGCGCGGTCCCGATGCGCGGCTATTGCGGCGCGATGCTGAACGGGAAATAGCGCTTGTTGGCGGCGGCGAACGTGCCATCCGCCTGCACCTGCGCGATCCCCTTGTCGAACAGCGCCTTCAGCGGCGCGTCGCCCTTGCGCACCGCGATCGCCGTGCCGTCGCCGAAGATCTCCGCATCGGCGATCGGCTTGCCGACGAAGTCGAAGCCCTCCTTCCTGCCGGCCTTCGTCAGCCAGTCGTATGCGACCGTGTTGTCGGCGAGCACGGCATCGACGCGCCCGGCCTCCAGGTCGAGCCAGGCTTCGTCGAGCGTCTGATAGACCTTCACGTTGATCCCCGACTTGCTCGCCGGCAGGCGGCGGCGCAGATAGGATTCGTGGGTCGACGCGGTCTGAACGCCGATCGTCTTGCCGCGCAGCGTAGCCGCGCCATCCGTGATACCCGAGCCCTGCTTCGCGACGAGTTGCACGGGTGCCGTCGTGAAAATGCGCGTGAAGTCGACCGACTGCTCGCGCTCCGGCGTCTTCGACATTTGCGCGAGCACCGCATCGATCTGCTTGGCCTTGAGCGCCGGAATCAGCGCGTCGAAATCCATCGTCACCCACTGGCACTTGACCTTCATCGTGTCGCACATCTTCTTGCCGACGTCGATCTCCATGCCCTGCAGCTTGCCGGACGCATCCTTGTATTCGAACGGCGCGTAATCGGCGAGCGTGCCGACCCGCACGACCTGCTCGGCATGCGCGACCGATCCGAGCAGTGCCGCGCCCACGCACAGCGACTGAAGCAGCTTCTTCATGGTTTCCCCTCCGGTTGGCATTGAATCCGCATCAGATGATGCTGGACAGAAACTTCTGGAAACGCGGCGATTTCTGGCTCGCGAACACTTCGTCGGGACTGCCGTCCTCCTCGATTCGTCCCTGGTGAACGAACACGACGCGGTTCGCGACCTCGCGCGCAAACCCCATCTCGTGCGTGACGACGAGCATCGTGCGCCCCTCGTCGGCCAGCGAGCGCATCACTTTCAGTACTTCGCCGACGAGTTCGGGATCGAGCGCCGACGTCGGCTCGTCGAACAGCATCACGTCGGGGTCGGTCGCGAGGGCGCGTGCGATCGCCACGCGCTGCTGCTGGCCGCCCGACAGCTGGTTCGGATAGTGCTCGCACTTGCCGGCGAGCCCGACCCGTTCGAGCATCGCGATCGCCTTGTCGCGGGCGTCGCGCTTCGGCACGCCCAGCACGCGCACCGGCACGAACATCACGTTCTGCAGCACCGTCATGTGCGCCCAGAGATTGAACTGCTGGAACACCATCGCGAGCTTGCGGCGCACGCGCATCACCTGCTGCGCGTCGGCGGCGACGAGCGCGCCGTCGCGGCCCGCCGGCTTCAGCGCGAGCGTTTCGCCGTTCACGCAGATCCGGCCACGGTCGGGCATTTCCAGCAAGTTGATGCACCTGAGGAACGTACTCTTGCCCGACCCGCTGCTGCCGAGAATCGACACGACCTCGTGATTCCGCGCGGTCAGCGAGATGCCCTTCAGCACCTCGACACCGCCGAACGACTTGTGAATATCCTCGACCACCAGCGCGTCCGCCGCCGGCTTGCATGCAGGAATTGCTGCTGGCATCCTCGACTCCTTCTTCGCTACGTTGCACACACACCGCTCCGGTTCGCGCCGCGCCGGCCCGTCATGTGCCGGCGCTCGCGCATCAGCTCGACAGCCGCCGGTTGCGCCTGAAGCAGACCACCTTCGGCTGCGTCATTTCCGTCATCGCGAACCGAACGCCTTCGCGGCCCAGCGACCCATGCTTGAAGCCGCCGAACGGCATGCCGTCGAAGCGGTAGTCGGACGAATCGTTGATCATCACGCCGCCCGCCTGCAGCCGCTCCGCCGCGCCGAGCGCCACTTCCAGGCGGTTGGTAAACACGCCTGCATGCAGGCAGCTCTCCGACGCGTTGGCCGCGTCGAGCGCCTGCTGCAGGTCGGTGAATTTCTCGATCGTCACGACCGGCGCAAATACCTCGTCGGTCCATATGCGCGCGTCGCGCGGCACATCCGCGAGCACCGTCGGTTCATACAGCGCACCGCGCCGCCGATGGCCGCTCAACACCGTCGCACCGCCGGCGACCGCTTCGTCGACCCAGTGTTCGATGCGGACCGCCTGTTCCTCGCCGATCATCGGCCCCATGTCGGTCGCTTCGTCCAGTGGATCGCCCACGACCATCTTGCCGGTCAGTTCGACGAAATAACGGACGAACGGCTCGTACGCCGCCTCGGCGACGAAGATCCGCTGCGTGCCGATGCAGTTCTGCCCCGCCGCCCAGAACGCGCCCGACACGCACGATTCGGCGGCATCCTTCAGGTCGCAATCGGCCATCACGATCACCGGCGCATTTCCGCCGAGGTCCATCGCGATCTTCTTGAGCCCTGCATCGCGCGTGATGGCCTCGCCGGTTTCCGGCCCGCCGGTAAAGGTCACCATCCGGATCCGCCGGTCGCGCACCAGCGCGGACGCGATATCCGCGCCGCCGTGCACGATCTGCAGCGCGTCGCGCGGCACACCGGCTTCCCACAGCACTTCGACGAGCGCCTGCGCGGACAGCGGCGCGAGCAGCGAGGGCTTCAGGATCGCCGCATTGCCGGTCGCCATCGCCGGCCCGAGCTTGTGTGCAACGAGATTCAGCGGGTCGTTGAATGGCGTGATCGCGAGAATCACGCCGAGCGGTTCCAGCGTGTAGTAGCCGCTGCGATCCTCGGAGCCGGGATAGCCGTCGAACGGGATCGTCTCGCCGGTCAGCCGTTTCGCCTCCTCGCCCGACAGGCGCAGCGTGTTCACACAGCGCGCGACTTCCTTGCGAGCCTGCCGCAGCGGCTTGCCCGCTTCGAGCGCGATCGTGCGTGCAAACGTCTCCGCCTGCGCCTCCACGATCGCGGCTGCACGAAACAGGATGTCGGCCCGCCGGCTGCGCGGCAGGGCCGCGGCCGCACGCGCGCCTTCGAGCGCGCGCTCGACGAGGGCCGGCGCCGCATCGACAGGCGACAGCCGAACCTGGCCGACGATCGCGCCGTCATACGGCGACCGGACATCGGCCACGCCGGAGTCGGTCATCACCGCGTCGCGCGCGCTCATGCGGCCACCTCGTGCGACACGGCGCAGATCCGGTCCGCGAGTTCGATCAGGTCGGACAGGATCGCGAACGCCGTTTCCTCGCGCCCCGCACCGGGCCCGCTGATCGTCACGCCGCCGAGCACGTCGGTGTCGAACGTGATCGCGTTCGTCACGCCGCTCGCGGCAAGCAACGGATGGCCGGCCGGCAGCTTGCGCGGCTCGACGCTCGCGGTCACGGTGCCGTCCGGATGGCGGATGGCCGAGCCGATCAACCGCCAGGACATGCGTTCCGCCGCCGCTGCGCGCACGTCGTGCTCGGTCAGCTCCACGATGCCGCGGCACGTCACGTCGCCGCGCGTGAGGCCGGCATTCCACAGCGCGTTCGCCAGAATGACGACCTTCAGTTGCACGTCCGACCCGTTGACGTCGGCCGCGGGGTTCGCCTCCGCATAGCCGCGCTGCTGCGCATCCCGGATCGCCGCATCGAAGCTCGCGCCGGCCTCGACCTCGCCGAGCACGTAGTTCGACGTACCGTTCAGGATGCCGGCAAAACCGTTGACGTCGCAGCCGCGCAGCGACGTCGCGAGCTGCCGCAGCACCGGCGTGCCGCTCATCACCGTGCCCTCGTACATCACGCACGCCCCCGACTGCGCGGCGATCCTCGCGAGCGCCGGCTGCGCGAGCGCGATCGGCCCCTTGTTGGTCGTGATCACGTGCTTGCCGCATTCGAGGGCGGTACGGCAATGCGACAGTGCCGGCTCGCCGGTGTTCGGGTCGGTGAAGGTCGCCTCGACGACGACATCCACGTGCTCCGACGCAATGGCCTTCAGCACGGCCCCGAGACCGACGTCCGGCGATACCTGCGTGCCGGGATCGCGACGGAGCGCTTCGGCGTCGACACCCCGCCGGGCGGTTTCGTCGAGGACGTCCAGCGCGATGCCGCGAGGATTCGTCGCGATCCCGAGCCGCAGGTCGGCGACCATCGTCACCGACACGTCGAGGCCCGATGCACCCAGCAGCGCGCGCTTCTTCTTGAGCAGTTCGACCAGTCCCTGATTGACTCCGCCGAAACCGACCAGTGCCAGTTTGAGTTCCATCTTGATCATCTCCTGTTCATTGACTACAGGAAACAGATTAGTCCTGCGAATTGATCGACAAATTATGCGTTTCGACCGATTCGGGCAGTCACGCGTTGCGGTTTGTCACGCGGGACGGACGGATCGACCGTCGCCGCGCGAACCGCCCTCGTCAGGCGGCGGGTGGCTCGTCGTCGCCGTCCTTGTCGACCGGCACGAACAACCCGACCTTGACCGCGCTCAGCACGACATTCGTGTTGATCCGGCGGATCATCGGATTGCTCTGCATGATCCGCGCGGACAACCGGTCGTATGCCTCGACGTCGGGTGCGGTGATGATCGCGATCAGGTCGACGGAGCCGGTCACGTAGTAGATCTGCTGGATTTCGTCATGCGCCTTCGACCACTCGCGGAACCGTGCGACCGTCTCGTAGTTTTCGCGTTCGATCTCGATCGCCGCGATGAACGTCATCGGCCGGCCGACCGCCGCGCGATCGACCACCGCGATTTCCGCCGAAATGATCTTTTCGGTGCGCATGCGCTTCAGCCGCTTCTGCACGGCGGACGTGGACAGACCGATCCGTTCGGCAATGGCATCCGCAGTCGCGGTGCAATCGCGCTGGACGATATTCAGGATCTTGCGGTCGAAGGTGTCGAGTGGATCGGTCATGGTGTGGCTTGCCGGAGAACGGGGGCTTGCGTCAAAGATAGAAAGGGCGAGCCGATCTGAGCCCGACCAGATGCCGGACGCGGTCGAACGCGGTGACGAGCGTTTCGCGCCACTGCGCCATTGGGCCGCGGATGCATACCGGTGCGAAATGGATCGTATCCACGCCCGCGGGAATACGGAACGGACGCTCGATGCCATCGTCCGATTCGGTCACGAGCGCGGTGCCGTCGACTTCGGTCAGGCTCATCAGCAAATGGGCGCGTGCAGTCGCGCCAAGCAGGTCGCGCAGCGGCGACTCGTTCGCGGACAACTGCTCGAGCAGCGGCAGCTCGTACGCGCCAGGCCACCAGGTGTCGCGCTCGTCGAGCCACGGGCCGACCGCCGGCATTCCCACCATCTCGAGGATCCGGTCCGCGCCGAGATGCGCATAGGCTCGACACCGGCCGCCCCTGTCGGTCGACGAACGCGCCAGCCAGCCGTCGGCGCTCGCGGCTGGGTCCGCCAACAGGACGTTCGCCGGCTTCAGCCGGCCGAGCATGCCGGCCACACTTGCAGCTGACCGGTGTCCTGCGCCGCACCGCCGCTCATGATCCGGCACGATCCGACACACCCACTTGGGCCCGTCCTGCAAGGCGGCGGGAACGTCGCCGGACCGGACTTGAGCGGCTCTCCTGCGGGCGTGTTCGACGATGACGAATGGCGTGTCCGGCATACAACTCTCTCGTGCTTGCGGTGCCGCGTCAGAACGATGCTGGCGCGCTTCATGGGTTGGCTGACGAATATTGGGGCTGGAGAAATCATATCGCCTCGATGCGACCGAAAAAATCTCACTTTCCCTGCTTCTCGACGAAAATCGTCGAAAGTTCGCCGTTCATGGATGAATCGCGTCGCGACGCACGGGATGTCGCTGCAACGCCGACAGTCGCCCTCCTTTGATATCGCAACCAGGTCGGCCCCTGCATCTCTAAGCAGAGCCTACCCCACATCGCGAACACTAAAAAAACACTAAAAGTTGCGGCTCGTGGAGGATTTCCGCGGAACTTGGCGAACCAAAACCTCCCTGCAAACCCTTGTCAGACGGGGCTTTGACGGATTTCAACGGACCTGGCCGGATCCCCCAAAAAACAATCACAACTCATTTAACTTTCCGTGAGGACTTCGACACCGGCCGCTGTCTACTCTGTGCGCATGTTTCAGCACCTGCTTCCAGGAGCCCGCCATGCCCACCCGCAGACATCTGCTGTTCGCCGGCGCCACCGGCCTCGCCGCGCTCGCGGCGCTGTCGTCGGCCGGCCGCCGTGCGCTGGTCGGCCGCGCGTTTGCCGCGCAGCCCGCCGCCGGCGCACAACCCGCCGCCCGCTTCGAGGTCACCCGCAGCGACGCCGAATGGCGCCGCCGCCTCACGCCCGCCCAGTACACGGTGCTGCGCGACGCCGGCACCGAGCCGCCGTACAGCAGCCCGCTGAACGGCGAGCACCGCCGCGGCACGTTCGCGTGCGCCGGCTGCGACCTCGCGCTGTTCTCGTCGAGCACCAAGTTCGACAGCCACACCGGCTGGCCGAGCTTCTGGAAGCCGCTCGACCACGCGATCGCGACCGAAGTCGATGCGTCGTACGGGATGGCACGCACCGAAGTGCACTGCCGCCGCTGCGGCGGCCATCTCGGCCACGTGTTCGACGACGGCCCGCCGCCCACCGGCCTGCGCTACTGCATGAACGGGCTCGCGCTCGCCTTCCACCCGGCTGCCGCCTGACGAGCCGCCGCCTTCCTGAACGACCGGAGACTGCCCCATGCTGCTCATCGTCCTTGCCTATCTCGGCGGCGTGCTCACGATCCTGAGCCCGTGCATCCTGCCCGTGCTGCCGTTCGTGTTCGCGCGCGCCGACCAGCCGTTCGTGCGTACCGGCCTGCCGTTGCTGATCGGCATGGCGCTCACGTTCGCCGTCGTCGCGACGCTCGCCGCCGTCGGCGGCGGCTGGGTCGCGCAGGCCAACCAGGCCGGCCGCTGGCTCGCCATCGTGCTGCTCGCGGTATTCGGCCTGACGCTGCTGCTGCCGCGCTTCGCCGAACACCTGACGCGCCCGCTCGTCGCGGCCGGCAACCGGCTCACCGGCTTCGCGCAGCGCGACGGCCGCCCGGCGGGCCCGGCATCGTCGCTGCTGCTCGGCGTCGCGACCGGCCTGCTGTGGGCGCCGTGCGCGGGCCCGATCCTCGGTCTTGTGCTGACCGGTGCCGCACTGCGTGGCGCGAGCGTCGGCACGACGCTGCTGCTGGTCGCGTATGCGGCCGGCGCGGCGACGTCGCTCGGCGTCGCGCTCGTGATCGGCGGCAAGGTGTTCGCCGCGATGAAACGCTCGCTCGGCGCTGGCGAATGGATCCGGCGCGGGATCGGCGCGGCGCTGCTGGCCGGCGTCGGCGCGATCGCGCTCGGCCTCGATACGGGTGTGCTCGCGCAACTGTCGACCGTCACGACGGGCGGGCTCGAGTCGAAGCTCGTCGGCCGGCTCGGCGGGCGCTCGACTGGCGCCCCGACGGCGATGTCCGCGACGGGCAACGCCGGCAGCAGCAACAGCGGCACGGCGAGCGGCGCGATGATGGCCGCGACCTCCGACGGCGCCCCCGCAGCCGGCAGCGCGATGATGCGCGCGGTCGGCACGGCGCCCGCGATGCAGGCACCGGCCGCGCTGCCCGTCGAAGGCACGCTGCCGTCGCTCGACGGCGCCGTGCAGTGGCTGAATTCGCCGCCGCTGACCACCGCAGGCCTGCGCGGCAAGGTCGTGCTCGTCGATTTCTGGACGTATTCGTGCATCAACTGCCTGCGCACGCTGCCGTACACGACCGCATGGGCACGCAAATACGCGCCGTACGGGCTCGTCGTGATCGGTGTGCACGCACCGGAATTCGCGTTCGAGCGCGACATCGGCAACGTGAAGAAGGCCGTGCACGATCTCGGCATCGACTACCCGGTCGCGATCGACAACGGCTATGCGATCTGGCGCGCGTTCGGCAACGAATACTGGCCCGCGCACTACTTCGTCGACGCGCAGGGCCGCATCCGCCACCACCACTTCGGCGAAGGCGAATACGCGCAGTCGGAACGCGCGATCCAGTCGCTGCTCGCCGAAGCCGGTCATCCGGAAGCGCTGAACGTGCCGCTCGGGCTCGCCGGCGCACCCGCGAAAGGCGCGCTCGCAGCAGCCGACAGCGCCGACGTCCGCTCGCCCGAAACCTACGTCGGCTATGCGCGTGCGGAGGACTTCACGTCGCCGGGCGGCGTCGTGCGCGACACGGCACACCGCTACGACGCGCCCGCACACCCCGACCTGAACGACTGGGGTCTCGTCGGCACGTGGCAGGTCGGCGCCGAGCGCGCGACGCTCGCCGCGCCGGCCGGCAGCATCGTCTACCGCTTCCATGCACGCGACCTGCACCTCGTGCTCGGCCCGGGTGCGAACGGCAAGCCGGTGCGCTTTCGCGTGACGCTCGACGGCGCGGCGCCGGGGGCGGCACACGGCACCGACGTCGATGCGCAGGGCTACGGCACCGTCACCGGCCAACGCCTGTACCAGCTCGTCCGGCAGACGGGCGCGATCGCCGACCGCACGTTCTCGATCGAGTTTCTCGATCCCGGCGTCGACGCGTATGCATTCACGTTTGGTTGAACGCGGACGCAGTCACGGACGCAGTCGCGAACGCCGCCCAAACACCCCATTCCGTCCCGCATTTCCAAGGAGCAATTCATGATCCCGACATCCACTCGCGATTCCGCACCGCGGCGGCGGGCGGCCATGCTGCGCCGCATCGGCGCGATCGCCGTCGCGGCCGCCGCCGTGTTCGGCTACCAGCGCGTCGTCAGTTCCGCGGAACCGATGCGCACCGTACCCGCGCCGACGCTCGACGAAACCCCGGGCGCGTCCCACGAAGAGACGGCCGTGCTCGCCGGCGGCTGCTTCTGGGGCGTGCAGGGCGTGTTCGAACACGTGAAGGGTGTGAAGCAGGTCACGGCCGGCTATGCGGGCGGCGCGTCCGAAACCGCGCACTACGGGCTGGTCGGCACCGGGCTGACCGGCCACGCGGAATCGGTACGCATCATCTACGACCCGACGCAGGTCACGTACGGCCGGCTGCTGCAGGTGTTCTTCTCGGTCGCGCACGACCCGACCGAACTCAACCGCCAGGGCCCCGACGAAGGGACGCAATACCGGTCCGCGATCTTCCCGACCACCGCGCAGCAGCGAGCGGTCGCGACCGCGTACATCGCGCAGCTCGGCACCGCGCACACGTTCCCGGCGCCCGTCGTCACGCGCGTCGAGCCGTACAAGGGCTTCTATCCGGCCGAGGCCTATCACCAGAACTACCTCGAGCTGCATCCCGACGCGCCGTACATTGCGTTCAACGACCTGCCGAAGGTCGCCGGGTTGAAGCAGCGCTTCCCCGCGCTGTACCGCGCCGACGCGGTGCTATGGCGCGACGCCCGCCTGTGACGGACCGCCGGCCGTGCGGCGGCGTGCTCGCGGCGGGCTCGCGGCATGACGCGGCCGGCCCGCGCCGCCGGCCGCGTTTGCGCTGCATCAACGAAACCCATGCTGCCCCGGCCGGGCAAACCCGCATCGCGTCAGCTTCGCGGGCCAACTTCGCGTAGACTTCTCCAGATCAGGCCCCGCCGCGACACGCGGCGCCGGGAACTCTTCAGCCAGCCAGGAGGCGTCACGCATGCGCGCAGTGCCTTTGTCTGACAGCAGCACCCTCGACGAACCGTCCACCGGCACGGTCGTGCGCGACCTGCGTCGCGTGCCCATCCATCCCGATCACTGGTATCCGCTCGCGTGGTCGCGCGAGCTCAAGCGCGGCAAGACGCTCGGGGTGCGCTTCGCCGGCGATCCGATCGTGCTCGTGCGCACCGAATCCGGTGCCGTATATGCACTCGAAGATCGTTGCGCGCACCGCCAGGTGCCGCTGCATGCGGGCGTCGTCACCGGCGAAACGCTGCGCTGCTGCTATCACGGCTGGACCTACGCGTGCGACAGCGGCCGCTGCGTCGACGTGCCCTACCTCGGCCGCGAGCGCCTGCCGAACGGCGTGCGCGCGTATCCGTGCCGCGAGGCGCACGGGCTGATCTTCGTATTTCCCGGCGACGCGACGCTCGCCGACGAACGCCCGTTCCCCGCGCTCGAATCGGCGGACGACCGCGCATTCAAGACGCGCCGCTTCGGCCGCGAGGTCAAGTGTCACTACTCGTTCATGCACGAGAACCTGATGGACATGAACCATCAGTTCCTGCATCGCAAGCAGATGGGCCAGATGCGCGCGCGCAGCGTCGGCCGGCGGCGCGGCGACGACTGGGTCGAGGTCGACTACACGTTCGCACGGATGGAAGGCAAGCAGCCGGTCGGCGAGGCGCTCGTGTTCGGCGCCAGCAAGAAGCCGGCCGACCAGGCCGACAAGAGCGTGATGACGGTGCGCACCGGCTACCCGTACCAGACGCTGCAGATCCGCTCGAGCGAAGGCACGCTCGTGATGGATCTGTGGATCGTCTACGTGCCGCTCGATGCGCAGCAGCGCACCAACCGCACGTTCGGACTGCTGTCGATCCACAAGCCCGGCATTCCGTTCGCGCTCGATCTCGCGTGGCCGCTGCTCGTCTGGTTCACCGAGCGGATCTTCCGCGAGGATCGCTGGATCGTCGAGCGCGAGCAGGAAGCGCACGACCGGCAGGGCGCCGACTGCAACCACGAGGTGTTTCCGGTCATCAACGAACTGCGCGACCTGCTGCGCCAGTGCGGCGCGCGCACCGTGATCCCGATCCGCGAAGCGAACGCGGGCGACGCGCGCTGACCACCGCGGCGCGCGCCCGCTTTCTCCCGCTTCGCGCCCGCTCAGCCGGTGCGCTCGACCGGGTGCGGCTCGCGCAGCCGGTTCGCGATGCGTGCGGCTTCGTAGTAGCCGGCCGCGGGCGGGCGCTTCAGGTAGCGGCCCGCGCCGCGCACCGCACGCAGCTCGCCGTCGGCCCATGCGAGCGCGCCGCGCGTGAGCGTGTGCGTCGCCGCGCCCTGCACCGTCATCCCCTCGAACACGTTGAAGTCGACCTGCTGGTGATGGGTCTTCACCGAGATCGTCTTCGTCGCGGCCGGATCCCACACGACCAGGTCGGCATCGGCGCCGACCTGCACCGCCCCCTTGCGCGGATACAGGTTGAAGATCTGCGCGGCGTTCGTCGACGTGATCCGCACGAACTCGTTCGGCGTGAGGCGGCCGTGATTCACGCCGTGATGCCACAGCACCGACATGCGGTCCTCGACGCCGCCGCAGCCGTTCGGAATCTTCGTGAAATCCTCGCGGCCCATCGCCTTCTGCGACGCGCAGAACACGCAGTGATCGGTCGCCGTCGTATGCAGCTGCCCCGCCTGCAGCCCGCGCCACAGCGCTTCGCGATGCTCGGCCGAGCGGAACGGCGGGCTCATCACGTGCGCGGCCGCACGCGTCCAGTCCGGGTCGCGATACACCGCCTCGTCGATCACCAGGTGGCCCGGCAGCACCTCGCCGAACACGCGCAGCCCTTCGCTGCGCGCCCGCGTGATCGCATCGACCGCGTCCTTCGACGACACGTGCACGATATAGACGGGCACGCCGAGCACCTGCGCGATGCGGATCGCGCGGTTCGCGGCCTCGCCCTCGACTTCGGGCGGACGCGACAGCGGGTGCGCCTCCGGCCCCGTCATCCCGCGCGCGAGCAGCGCCTTCTGCAGCTGGAACACGAGCTCGCCGTTCTCCGCGTGCACGGTCGGCAGCGCGCCGAGTTCGAGCGAACGCGAGAAGCTGTTCACGAGCACTTCGTCGTCGGCCATGATCGCGTTCTTGTACGCCATGAAGTGCTTGAAGCTCGACACGCCGTGCTCGCGCACGAGCGTGCCCATGTCACGGTGCACCGATTCGTCCCACCAGGTGACGGCCACGTGGAAGCCATAGTCGGCCGCCGCCTTCTCGGCCCAGCCGCGCCATTCGTGGAACGCGTCCATCAGCGGCTGCTTCGGGCTCGGGATCACGAAGTCGATGATGCTCGTCGTGCCGCCCGACAGCCCCGCCGCCGTGCCCGAATAGAAATCGTCGCTCGCCGTCGTGCCCATGAACGGCAGTTCCATGTGCGTATGCGGATCGATGCCGCCCGGCATCACGTACTGGTCGTGCGCGTCGACCACCGCCGCGCCGGCCGGCGCGTCGATCGTCTCGGCGATCTGCAGGATCGTGCCGCCGTCCTGCGGGTCGGCGCACAGTACGTCCGCGCGATAGGTGCGGTCCGCATCGACCACGGTGCCGCCACGAATCAGGATTGCCATGTCGTTGCCTCCTCGTTGACTGTCGGGTGCCGCCTGCATTCGCGCATCACGCGCTCGCGATCTGCGCGCGCTGCGCGGCGCGCCACTTCATCCAGGTGCCGTACACGCCGGACGCCAGCACGAGGCCGACGAACCACGCGTACGTGTAAAGCGTGTTGAAGAATGCCGGCACGTTCGGGAACGACGCCGGGAATGCGGTATGCAGGAAGCCGGGCAGGTTCGGCAGCACGCCGATGGCAAGCGCGCCCAGTGCGGCCGGGTTCCAGCCGCGCGCATAGCTGAAGTCGCCGCGCTCGTCGAACAGCGCGTGCGTATCGAGCCGCGTGCCGCGAATCAGGAAGTAGTCGACCATCAGGATGCCCGCGACGGGCCCGAGCAGCGCCGAATAGCCGACGAGCCAGGTGAAGATATAGCCTTCCGTCGTCGCGAGGATCTTCCACGGCATCATCACGATCGCGATCGTCGCGGTGATCATGCCGCCCGTGCGGTACGAGATCGCTTTCGGCCACAGGCTCGAGAAGTCGTACGCGGGACCGACGAGGTTCGCCGCGAGGTTGCAGCACATCGTGTCGAGCGTGAGGATCACGAGCGCGATGCCGACGCCGATGCCGGTCATCCGGCTCGTCAGGTCGATCGGATCCCAGATCGCGTTGCCGTAGATCACGACGGTCGCCGACGTCACGACGACCGACACCACCGACAACAGCGCCATCGGCAACGGCAGCCCGATCGACTGGCCGATCACCTGGTCGCGCTGCGAATGCGCGAAGCGCGTGAAGTCGGGAATGTTCAGCGCGAGCGTCGCCCAGAAGCCGACCATCGCGGTCAGCCCCGGCCAGAACGTCGCCCAGAAGAGTCCGGCCTTCTTGCCGCCCGCGACGAACTGCGACGGTGCCGACAGCATCGAGCCGAAGCCGCCTGCCTGCGACGTTGCCCACCACACGAGCGCGATGCACATCACGACCTTGATCGGCGCGGACCAGCTCTCGAGCCAGCGGATCGAATCGGTGCCGTGCCAGATGAAGTAGAGCTGCAGCGCCCAGAACACGAGGAAGCATGCGAGCTGCCCGACCCCGATGCCGACGATCGGCAGCGCCGCGCCATGCAATGCGTTGCCGGTCAGGATGTTCAGCAGCGTATAGATCGCGCTGCCGCCGAGCCAGGTCTGGATGCCGTACCAGCCGCACGCGACGATCGCGCGCAACAGCGCGGGCAGCTTCGCGCCCTGCGTGCCGAACGACGCGCGCACGAGCACCGCGTACGGAATCCCGTGTTTCGCGCCCGCATGACCGATGAGCAGCATCGGCACGAGCACGATCAGGTTGCCGAACAGCACGGTCAGCACCGCCTGCCACGGCGACATGCCTTCCTGGATCAGCCCGGCCGCGAGCATGTACGACGCGATGTTCATCACCATCCCGACCCACAGCGCCGCGAAGTGGTACCACCGCCAGGTCCGCTGCGCCGCCGTCGTCGGCGCAAGGTCGTCGTTGTACAAACTGCCGGCCGGCGCCGCGGCGCTGTCGGGATCGGCGGGAATCGCTGCTGGTTTCATCGAACGCGCTCCACGTAAACGTCAGCGCCGGCATCGTGCGATGCCGGCCGAACGGGACACAAGCGGCGGCGCGGCCGGTACCGCGCCGCCGGCCATCGGTCAGGCTGCCTTCGCGTGTTTCGCGGGTTCCGCCGGGCTCGCACCCGCGTCGGCGCGCGTCGGGTTGTTCGGATGCGTCGTCCAGTTCGCATAGTCGCCCGCGTCGACCCGCTCCATCGTGATGCATTGCTCGACCGGACACACATGCATGCAAAGATTGCACCCGACGCACTCCGCGTCCACCACCTCGAAATGCCGCACGCCGTCCTTCTCGGCGGTGATCGCCTGATGCGACGTGTCCTCGCACGCGATATGACACAGCCCGCACTGGATGCAGCGATCCTGGTCGATGCGCGCCTTGATGTCGTACTTCAGGTTCAGGTATTTCCAGTCGGTCACGTTCGGCACCGCGCGACCGCGGATGTCGTCGAGCGTCGCGTAGCCCTTCTCGTCCATCCAGTTCGACAGCCCGTCGATGAAATCCGACACGATCCGGAATCCGTAATGCATCGCGGCGGTGCACACCTGCACGCTGCCGGCGCCGAGCACCATGAACTCGGCCGCGTCGCGCCACGACGAAATCCCGCCGATGCCGGAAATCGGCAGGTTCGGCGTTTCCGGGTCACGCGCGATCTCCGCGACCATGTTCAGCGCGATCGGCTTGACCGCCGGGCCGCAATAGCCGCCGTGCGTGCCCTTGCCGTCGACGGTCGGCATCGGCGCCATCTGGTCGAGGTCCACCGCGACGATCGAGTTGATCGTGTTGATCAGCGACACGCCGTCCGCGCCGCCCTTGTATGCGGCGCGCGAACCCATCCGGATGTCGCTGATGTTCGGCGTGAGCTTCACGAGACACGGCAGCTTCGTGCCTTCCTTGACCCAGCGCGTGACCATCTCGACGTATTCCGGCACCTGCCCGACGGCCGCGCCCATCCCGCGCTCGCTCATCCCGTGCGGACAGCCGAAATTCAGCTCGACCGCATCGGCGCCCGTATCCTCGACGAGCGGCAGGATCCATTTCCAGTCGCGCTCGTTGCACGGCACCATCAGCGACACGATCAGCGCGCGGTCCGGCCAGTCGCGCTTCACCTGCGCGATCTCTCTCAGGTTCACGTCGAGCGGACGATCGGTGATCAGCTCGATGTTGTTCAGCCCGGCGATCCGCTGGCCGTTCCATTGCACCGCGCCGTAGCGCGAGCTGACGTTGACGACGTGCGGATCGAGCCCGAGCGTCTTCCAGACGACACCGCCCCAGCCAGCCTCGAACGCGCGGTTGACGTTGTATGCCTTGTCGGTCGGCGGCGCGGACGCCAGCCAGAAGGGATTCGGCGAAGTGATGCCTGCGATGGTGCAGCGAAGGTCGGCCATGTTCGGCTCCGTGAAAATGGGGCGATTATCGTGATCCGCGTGACGTGCGCGACGCCGTTGCGTATGCCGCGCTCACGCGGCCCTGGCGTCGCGCTGCGCGAGCGCCGCGTCGATCGCAGCCGCCGCGCGCTTGCCGTCCTGCACGGCCTGCACCGTGAGGTCGATGCCGCCGGTTGCCGCGCAATCGCCGCCGGCCCACACGTCGGGCAACGCGGTGCGTCCGTCCGCATCGACCGCGATGCGCGTACCGTCCGCCGTCAGCAACGCGGCTTCGACACCGTCCGGCACCAGCGTCTGGCCGATCGCCTTCAGCACCATGTCCGCATCGACGGTGAAGCGTTCGCCCGACGCGGCCTCGAATTCCACGCCCGTCACGTGCCCATCCGCGCCCGCGATGCGCACCGGCTTCGCGTGCGTGACGAGCGTGACGCCGCTCTTTTGCGCGAACTCGCGTTCGGCCCAGGTCGCGCTCATCGCGTCCACGCCGCGCCGGTACACCATCGTCACGCGTTCCGCGCCGAGCTTGCGGCTCTGCACGGATGCGTCGATCGCCGTGTTGCCGCCGCCGATCACGACCACGCGCCGCCCGACCGCCACGTTCTCAAGCGCATCGGCCTGCCGCACCTGCTCGATGAAGTCGACTGCGTTCATCACGCCGGTCAGTTGCTCGCCGTCGATCGCGAGCGTGCGCACGCCGCCAAGACCCATCGCGAGAAACACCGCGTCGTGCCGCTCGCGCAACGCGTCGAGCGTCACGTCGCGGCCGAGCGCGACGCCTGTCTCCAGCGCGATGCCGCCGACCGACAGCAGCCACTCGACCTCGCGCTGCGCGAAATCGTCGACGGTCTTGTACGCGGCGATCCCATATTCGTTCAAGCCACCCGCCTTCGGCCGCGCGTCGAACAGCGTGACGCGATGGCCGGCCACCGCGAGCCGGTGCGCGCAGGCGAGCCCGGCCGGCCCCGCGCCGACCACCGCGACATGCCGCCCCGTATCGGGCGCACGCGTGAAGCGCACCGCGTCGGTCGCCATCGCCCAGTCGGTCGCGTGCCGCTGCAGCGCGCCGATCGCGACCGGCTGTGCGTCCTGGTGATTGCGCACGCACGCGCCTTCGCACAGGATCTCGGTCGGGCACACGCGTGCGCACATCCCGCCGAGCGGGTTCGCCGACAGGATGTCGGTCGCCGCGCCCTTCAGGTTGCCGTTGCCGATCTTGCGGATGAAGCTCGGGATGTCGATCTGCGTCGGGCAGGCCTGTACGCACGGCGCGTCGTAGCAGTAGTGGCAGCGGCTGGCGGCCGCCGCGGCGGCAGTCGGATCGAGCAGCGGCGCGATATCGGCGAATTCACACGAGAGTTGCGTGGACGACAGGCGATGCGCGGCGATATCGCCGGTTGGCTTGGTGGTCATACGCGTTCCTTCGACTGGGTGGAGACAAAGCCGTCCCCGCCGGCTGCGAATGCACAGTCGGGGCGGTCATGCTTCGGAATGCCGCGGTCAGGCGATGAGCCGCCTGCCGGCTGCGCTAGATCCGATCCGTCATGAAGCCGGCTCGCAGGCACGCGAGAGCATCGCGTGCAGCAGCACGTTCGCGCCGGCCTCGATCCACGCAGGCGTCGCGTCCTCGATCTCGTTGTGGCTGATGCCGTCGACACACGGCACGAACACCATCGACGTCGGCGCGACCTGCGCGAGGTAGCACGCGTCGTGTCCCGCACCCGACACGATGTCGCGATGCGAATAGCCGAAGCGGTCGGCCGCGTCGCGCACGGCCGCGACGCAGGCCGGATCGAACGCGACGGGCTTGTAGTAGAAAATCTGCTCGAGCGCGGTTTCGAGTCCGATCTCGCCCGCGATGCGCGCGACGCCGTCGCGCAGCGCGGCGTCCATCTTCGCGAGCACGGCGTCGTCCGGATGCCGGAAATCAACGGTGAAGAACACGCGGCCCGGAATCACGTTGCGCGAGTTCGGATGAACCTGCATCATCCCGACCGTCGCGCAGCCGAACGGCGCGTGATCGAGACCGATCCGGTTCACGAGATCGACGACCCGCGACGCGCCGAGCAGCGCATCGCGGCGACGCGGCATCGGCGTCGGCCCCGCATGCGCTTCCTGGCCGGTGAACGTGATCTCGTACCAGCGCTGCCCCTGCGCATCCGTCACGACGCCGATCGTCTTGCACTCCGCCTCGAGAATCGGCCCCTGCTCGATATGCAGCTCGAACGCCGCGTGCAGCTTGCGGCCGCCGCACGGCACGTCGCCGGCGTAGCCGATGCGTGCGAGTTCCTCGCCGATCGTCTTGCCGTCGACGTCCTTGCGCGACAGCCCGTATTCGAGCGAAAACACGCCCGCGAACACGCCCGACGCAACCATCGCCGGCGCGAAGCGCGAGCCTTCCTCGTTGGTCCAGATCACGACCTCGACCGGATGCTCGGTCTCGATGCCGCGATCGTTGAGACTGCGAATCACCTCGAGGCCGCCGAGCACGCCGTAGATGCCGTCGAAGCGGCCGCCCGTCGGCTGCGAATCCGCGTGCGAGCCGGTAACGACCGGCGCCGCGTCGGCCACGCGGCCCGCGCGGCGCATGAACACGTTACCCATCGTATCGACCGTCACCGTGCAGCCGGCCGCCTTCGCCCAGCCGACGATCAGGTCGCGGCCGGCCTTGTCGAGATCGGTCAGCGCGAGGCGGCAGACGCCGCCCTTCGGCGTCGCGCCGATCTTCGCGACCTCCATCAGGCTGTCCCACAACCGCCTGCCGTCGACCTTGATCGACGTGTCGAATGCTGCCCGCTTCACTGTTTCCGATACCGCGTCCATACGTATCGCTCCTGTGGGGTCGGTCATGTCGTCATCCCGGTCGCTGCCGGTGCGCGCATTGCTGCCGTCGGGGCAAACCCGCACCCGCGAGGTGCAGATGCGCATCGTTCGCGCGATTCGTCCGATCGATCGGCGGGGTGCTGGCACCGCGTTCCGCCACTCGTCGAATCCTGTCCGATTGGACAGGTTTTAGACGATCAAAATGCGCAACGCAATGTCTTTCTTGCGTAACGCGTTCGAGCGAGAAACGTGCCACCGCATCGCAGCATCGTGCATGCGCCGATGTGCGCGCACGTGCGTTCGACGCGAACCAGCGGCTAGAATGAAGCCCAACGCGGCACGCATGCCGCGCGAGGGCAACGATGAGACATGACGAAGCGGCCGCGGAAGCCACCGGCCACGACGAAGCGGGCACGCCTTTGCGGCGACGCAAGGCACGCATCCGCGAGTCCAACGAAGCGCATCTGCTGGCCTGTGCGGAAGCCGTGTTCGCGGAGCGCGGGCTCGCCGGCGCGAGCACCGCGATGATCGCCGAACGTGCGGGCCTGCCGAAAGCGAACCTGCATTACTACTTCCCGACGAAGCTCGCGCTGTACCGCCGCGTGCTCGACGACCTGTTCGAAGACTGGCACCGCGCGGCCGGATCGTTCGAGGCCAGCGACGATCCGGTCGAAGCGATCGGCAACTACGTGCGCGCGAAGATGGATCTGTCGCGACGGCGCCCGCTCGGCTCGAAGGTGTGGGCCAACGAGATCATCCACGGCGCCGCGCACATGCAGGACATCCTGTCGGAACGCGTGAAACCCTGGTTCGACACGCGTGTGAAGGTCATCGAAGGCTGGATCGCGCGCGGACTGCTCGCACCGATCGATGCGCACGCATTGATGTACCTGATCTGGGCGACCACGCAGCACTATGCGGATTTCGATGCGCAGATCCGCGCGCTGAGCGGCAAGCGTGCGTTCACGCAGAAGGCGTTCGCGGAGACGACCGAGCAGGTCGTGCAACTCGTGATCCGCGCGTGCGGGGCGGCGTCGCCGAACGCGCCCGTGTAGCGCGATCGTGCATTCCCGGAAAATCAAAACGGGCGACGGGCACGATGCCCGTCGCCCGCGTTGCGAGACGGCGTACGTGCCGTCCCGCGCGTGATGCGTGAATGCGTTCGCGCTACGCGACGCGCTCGATCGCGATTGCCGTCGCCTCACCGCCGCCGATGCATAGCGACGCGATGCCGCGCTTCATGCCATACGCTTCGAGCGCGGCCAGCAGCGTCACCATCACGCGCGCACCCGATGCGCCGATCGGATGGCCGAGCGCACACGCGCCGCCGTGCACGTTGACCTTCTCGTGCGGCAGATCGAGATCGCGCATCGCGGCCATCGCAACCACCGCGAACGCTTCGTTGATCTCGAACAGGTCGACGTCGCGCAGGTTCCAGCCGGTCTTCTCCGACAGCTTGCGGATCGCGCCGATCGGTGCCGTCGCGAACAGGCCCGGCTTGTTCGCGTAGGTCGAATGCCCGACGATCACGGCCTTCGGCACGAGACCGAGGCGATCCGCTTCCGAGCGACGCATCAACACGAGCGCGGCCGCGCCGTCGGAGATCGACGACGAATTGGCGGCCGTCACCGTGCCGCCTTCGCGGAATGCCGGCTTGAGCGTCGGAATCTTGTCGAGCTTCGCGTTGCCCGGTTGCTCATCGATCGACACGACGGCTTCCGTCTTGCCGGCCTTCACGGTCACTGGCGCAATCTCCGACACGAAGCGCCCTTCCGAGATCGCGCGTTGCGCACGCGTCAGCGATTCGATCGCGAACGCATCTTGCGCTTCACGCGTGAACTGATACGACTGCGCGCAATCCTCCGCGAAGGTGCCCATCAGCCGGCCCTTGTCGTATGCGTCCTCCAGCCCGTCGAGGAACATGTGATCGAGCACCTGCCCGTGGCCCATGCGCATGCCCGCGCGCGCCTTCGGCAGCAGGTACGGCGCGTTCGTCATGCTCTCCATCCCGCCCGCAACCGCCACGTCGGCCGACCCGGCCAGCAGCAGGTCGTGCGCGAACATCGCGGCCTTCATCCCGGAGCCGCACATCTTGTTGACCGTGGTCGCGCCCGCGGCCAGCGGCAGTCCGGCCTTCAGCGCGGCCTGCCGCGCCGGCGCCTGCCCCTGGCCGGCCGGCAGCACGCAGCCGAACACGATTTCATCGATGCGCTCGGCCGGCACGTTCGCGCGTTCGAGCGCCGCGCGGATCGCTACCGCGCCGAGTTCGCTCGCGCTGGCCGCGGCCAGGTCGCCCTGAAAACCGCCCATCGGCGTGCGCGCCGCGCCGACGATTACGATCGGATCCTGTGTCGTCATGATCGAGTTCCTCCAGTTCCAGTGTCAGCGCGGTGCCATGCGCAGCGCGCCATCGAGACGGATGACTTCGCCGTTCAGCATCGTATTCTCGGCGATGTGGCGCACCAGCGCCGCGAATTCGTCGGGGCGGCCGAGCCGCGGTGGGAACGGCACGCTCTTGCCGAGCGCGTCCTGCACGTCCTGCGGCATGCCGGCCATCATCGGCGTCGCGAAGATGCCCGGTGCGATCGTCACCACGCGAATGCCGAACCGTGCGAGTTCGCGTGCGATCGGCAGCGTCATGCCCACCACGCCGCTCTTCGATGCCGCGTACGCGGCCTGCCCGATCTGACCGTCGAACGCCGCGACCGACGCGGTGTTGACGATCACGCCGCGCTCGCCTTGCGCATCGGCATCCTGCTTCGACATCGCGTCGGCCGCCAGCCGGATCATGTTGAACGTGCCGACCAGGTTGATCGACACCGCACGCGCGAAGCGGTCCAGCGAATGCGGGCCTTCGCGGCCGACGACCTTCTCGCCCGGCGCGACGCCCGCGCAGTTCACGAGCGCATCGATACGGCCAAACGCATCGAGCGTGACGGCAACGGCCGCCTGCCCGTCGGCTTCGCTCGTCACGTCGGTCTTCACGAAGCGTGCGGACGTGCCGAGTTCGTGCGCGAGGCTCGTGCCGGCGTCTTCATTGACGTCCAGCAGCACGGCCTTGCCGCCTTCGGCGACCACCATGCGCGCCACCGCGGCACCGAGGCCCGAACCGGCGCCCGTAATCAGAAAAACGCGATCCTTGATATTCATTCGCACTCCGTATTCGGTGTTCAGGGTTGAGCGGCCTTGTCGGCTTCCATCTTTCGCAGTACGAAGCGCTGAATCTTGCCGCTCGGGGTTTTAGGCAGCGCGTCGACGAAGTCGATCGCGCGGGGATAGGCATGGGCCGACAGCCGCCGCTTCACATGCTGGCTCAGTTCGTCGGCCAGCGCCGGCGTGCCTTCGAAGCCTTTCGACAGCACGACGAACGCCTTGACGATCTCCGTGCGCTCCGGGTCCGGCACGCCGATCACCGCGGCCTCGCTGACGGCCGGATGCTCGATCAGCGCGCTTTCCACGTCGAACGGGCCGATCCGGTAGCCGGACGACGTGATCACGTCGTCCGCGCGGCCGATGAAGCTCACCGTGCCGTCCGGCTCGAGCTCGACGTTGTCGCCGGTCCGGTAGTAGCCGCCCGCGATCGCCGGCGTGTCCTGCTGCCAGTAACCGTAGAACCACAGCAGCGGCGAGCGCGCGATGTCGATCGCGAGGTTGCCGGGCTCGCCCGGGCCCAGTTCGCGGCCGGCTTCGTCGAGCACCGCGACGCGATAGCCGGGCATCGCGAAACCGGCTGAACCCGCATGAACGACGTGCGTGAGCCCGTGATGGTTGTTCACGACCATCCCGAGTTCGGTCTGCCCGTAGTGATCGTAGATCGGCGCGCCGAGCGCCGCATGGAACCAGCGCACGACTTCCGGATTCAGCGGTTCGCCCGCGCTGCTGACGACCCGCAGCTGCCCTTTCAGCCGCGCCGCCGCTTCGGTGCCGGCCGCCATCAGCATCCGGTAAGCGGTCGGCGAACCGGCGAGACTCGTGATGCCGAGTCGTTCGATCACGTCGTAGGTGCTGTCGACCGTGAAGCCGCCCTCGTATAGCGTCGTTGCATGGCCGAGCAGCAGCGGGCCCGTGATCGCGTAATAGAGGCCGTATGCCCAGCCCGGATCGGCGATGTTCCAGAAGCGGTCGCCGTCGCGCAGGTCCACCGCGTCGCGCATGTATGCGCCGAACGCGAGCAATGCGCGCAGCGGCACCGGCACGCCCTTCGGCAAGCCCGTCGTGCCCGACGTCGACATCATCATGAACAGGTCGGTGCCCTTGCGCGGCACCGGTTCGAACGTGTCGGACTGCGCGTCGAGCGCCGCGCGGAAATCGATGTCGCGGGCCGGTAGCGCGTCGCCCGACTCGCGCACCGTCGCGACCGGCGGGCAATCCGCGATCTCGTCGAGCTTCGTGCGGTTCGCGACGTTGGTGACGACCAGCCGCGCATCGCTCATGCGCAGCCGATGCTCGATCGCCTTCGGTCCGAATGCGGTGAAAAGCGGCTGATAGACGGCGCCCGCGCGCCACGTGCCGAGGATCGTCGCGACGAGTTCGGGCGTGCGCGGCAGCAGCCCGGCCACGACATCGCCCGGCTTCACGCCCCGCTCGACCAGCAGGTTCGCGACACGCGCCGACAGCGTCTGCATCTGCGCGAACGTGAAGCTGCGGTGCTGGCCACCGGCGTCGATCCAGTCGAGTGCGATCGCGTTCGCGTCTGCCGCCGCATGCCGGTCGCAGCATTCGACGCAGGCGTTCAGGCCCTGCTCCAGGTCGCCGTGCAGATAGGCAGCGGCAGTCTCGATACGGAAGCCGGCCACGGCGTCGGCGTAGGCCGGCACCGCCCGGGCAGTTGCTCCATCACGCATGCATGTCTCCTGTTCGTTATGACCGCCGGCGAACCGGGGGTATATCGATGATGGTAGACAGCCGTCACATTGCAATCAATGACAAACAGAATCTAGAATCGTGATCGCTTTTGCCATGTCTGGAGGGCATGAAAAAATGGGGCCGCAGATGATCTCGCCCGATTTCGTCGAGGATGCGCTCGAGAGCCTGCGCCGGCAACGGATGCCGGCCGAGCCCGTGCTGTGCGCCGCCGGCTTGCCGGCCGCCGTGCGGGAGCCCGTCACGCCGCAGCAGTACGGCCGGCTGTGGCTGGCTATCGCCAGCGCGATCGACGACGAATTCTTCGGGCTCGCGGCCCGCCCGATGCGGCGCGGCAGCTTCACGCTGCTGTGCCATGCCGTGCTGCATGCAGGCACGCTCGAGAAGGCGCTGCGGCGTGCGCTGCAGTTCCTGCGCGTCGTGCTCGACGAACCGCACGGCGAACTCGTGATCGCCGACGGCCAGGCGCAGATCGTCCTCACGCAGGCGGGTGCGCCCTATTCGGCGTTCGCTTACCGGACGTTCTGGCTGATCCTGCTCGGCGTCGCCTGCTGGCTGATCGGCCGACGCATTCCGCTGCAGCGCATCGATTTCGCGTGCCCGAGCCCCGACCAGCGCAGCGACTACCACCAGTTCTTCGGCGTTCCGGTCCATTTCGATCGCCCCGACAGCCGGCTCGCATTCAACGCCGCCTATCTCGCGCTGCCGACGATCCGCTCCGCGCAGGCGCTGAAAACGTTCCTGCGCGGCGCACCCGGCAACCTGCTGGTCCGCTACCGGCACGACACCGGCTGGGTGGCAAGAACGCGCGCCCACCTGAAGGCACTGCCGGCCGCCGAGTGGCCGGACTTCGATACGCTGGCCGTGCGCCTCGGCACGACACCTGCGACACTGCGGCGACGCTTGCGCAGCGAGGGGCAGAGCTTCGCATCGATCAAGGACGAGCTGCGCGGCGCGTTAGCCCAGTCGCTGCTGCGCGGACACACGCTCAGCGTCGCGGAAATCGCGGCCGAACTCGGCTTCACCGAACCCAGCGCGTTTCATCGCGCGTTCCGGAAATGGACGGGCACGAGCCCGGGCGCGTTTCGGCGCGACGTCAATGCGGCGCAGCCGGAGCATTGATACGCAACGCGGCCCGGGCACGCTGCGAAGTCAGCACGACATGCCGTCGACGCTCGCGGCCACACCCTGCTGCGGCCACGAAAGCAGCTTGCAGCCCATGTAGTAGAGGAGCAACGTCAACGACGGCCCGGAAGATCTACGAAATGTCGGTCCCGCCGAGCCGGCTTGCTCGATGGAGATTCACTACGCGACTATGGGTGCCGGCTACCGGCGCAACGTTGCACACCGCCCGATCCGATCACATACTGGTCGGCCCATGCGAACAGGACCGGACCGCTTCGATGGTGACTGTCGATCAAGGTGCCGCTTCAGTGCTGGGTGTCGTCGGATCTGCCGTGTCCCTGCTGGCAGCGATTCCGTACGCGCTCGCGATCTACCGGCGCACCGTTCGTCCGCATCTGTTCACGTGGCTTATCTGGTCGGTCGTCACGACGATCGCGGCCGCCGGCCAGTTCGTTGCGGGTGCCGGACCGTCTGCGTGGTGCACGGCGGCGATTGCGCTCACCTGCTTCCTGACTTTCGTCGCGAGCCTGTTTCGAGGCGAACGCGGCTGGACACGCATCGACTGGTTTTTCCTGTGCGCGGCGCTATCGGCGATACCGCTCTGGATGCTGACCGACGACCCGACGTTGTCGATCTGCCTGGTCACGCTGATCGAGCTTGCCGGCCTCGGCCCGACCGTGCGCAAGACTCTCCACGATCCGTGGAGCGAGAGCCTCGCGTATTTCGCGCTGTGCGTGCTCAAGTACGCGCTGGCGCTGCTCGCGTTGAGCACGTGGAATGTCGCGGTTGCGTTCTATCCTGCAGTCAACATCCTCGCGTCGATCGGCATCTGCTTGCTGATGATGGTGCGGCGTCAGACGCTGTCGAAAGTGGAGTAGCCTCTGTCGAGCAGACGTGATGCCAGAATGCGAGGGGTGCCGCGACCGGCTTGCCGGTCATGCGTGGCATCCTGATCCTTCGAACTGATGCGAGGCCCGATATGGATGCAGTTCGTGCAGTCATCGAACCGTACGAAGCCGCACTTCGAGCGGCGATGCTCGTTAGCGACGTCAACGCGCTCGATATGTTGCTGGATGATGACCTGATCTTCACCGTTCCGACCGGGCAGGTCATTTCGAAGCACGAGGATCTATCTGCGCATCGTGCGAAGCTGCTGCGTCTCGACGCACTTGGCATCCAGGAGATGCAGGCCAGGGCAATCGACGAGATGATCCTCACCACGACGAAAGCGATGCTTGCCGGTCATTTCGACGGCACTGCATTCAACGGCACGTTCGCCTATACGCGCCTGTGGCGCCGGTCGGGGAGCAGCTGGCGTGTCGTTGCCGGACACGCATCTCAGATCGGTTGAGCTGTGACATGCCGGCAATCGATAAACGACGGAATCCAAAGGTGAGACGATACCGCGATTGCCGCGCACCGACATGTTCGGCGCGCAGCAACCACTGCCAATGACGGGGGGAAGAGATGCAGATGACTTTTATCGTACGTGCAGCACATGCGGTCGATAAGAACGCGTTGACGAAACCAGCTCGCGTTTCCAAGGTGCACCGGAATTATCCGAAGCGCTGCTGCAGGACTCGCTGCCCTCGCTGCGGCGATGTCGGTTGCAGCGGGATCGCGCTACTGGGCCCGGCTGCGACGCGGGTGCGACGTGCATGAGGATCCTGCCTGGCCAGCTCACCGGCCGACCGGCACGAGCTCCCAAGCCAACGCCTGGCGGCCATCGCCCTTTTCCTTTTTCGGCGCCACAAATGCAAAAACCCCCGCCTGTTCGGGCGGGGGTTTCTGGCTTAGGGAGCCTGACGATTACCTACTTTCACACGGGAATCCGCACTATCATCGGCGTAGAGTCGTTTCACGGTC
>NZ_QTPW01000047.1:0-40052 GCF_003857965.1 Burkholderia sp. Bp9031 | reverse complement strand
CTCGTCCGGTAGGTTCTGCTCTTCCTGCTCGTCCTGTACTTCGTGTTCGTCCGGTACGTCGGGTACCTCTGGTACGTCGGGTACTTCCGGTACGTCAGGTACGTCAGGTACTTCCGGTACGTCGGGCACGTCAGGCACCTCCGGCACGTCGGGTACTTCCGGTACGTCGGGTACTTCCGGTACGTCAGGCACCTCCGGCACGTCAGGCACCTCCGGCACGTCAGGCACCTCCGGTACGTCAGGCACCTCCGGTACGTCGGGCACCTCCGGTACGTCAGGCACCTCCGGTACGTCAGGCACCTCCGGTACGTCAGGCACCTCCGGCACGTCGGGCACCTCCGGTACGTCAGGCACTTCCGGCACCGGCGTCACCCCGCTCGGCAACGTCCTGCAGCAAACCGGCACGCTCGTCACGGGACTGGGCACGACGGTCGCGAACGGCGGTACGCAGGTCGGCAGCGTGCAGGTCCCCGGCACGAACCCGACGACGGCCACCAGCATCGGCAACGCGGTCACGAGCCTCGGCAGCGGCGTGCAGTCGCTCGGCAGCGGCGTCGCGGCCGGCCTCGGCTCGATCGGCGTGTCGCCGAACCCGCTCGGCCCGACGCTCACGTCAACCACCGGCCTGCTGACCGGCGCCGGCGGCGCGGTCAACAACCTCGGCGATGCAGTGACGAGCCTCGGCACCGGTCCGCTGTCGCCGCTCGCGCCGGCGACGACCCTGGTCGGCAGTCTCGTCAATACGGCCGGCACCGCGGTCAATTCGACCGCATCGGCGCTGAACACGGCGCTGAACAGCGCGCCGGTGCAGCAGCTCGAGACGCAGCTCGGCAGCGTGATCAATCCGATCACGAACACGCTGACCGGCGGTGTCACGACGCCTGGCGCCACGCAGACGCTCGGCGGCGCAACCATGCTCGGCGCCCCGCTCAGCGGCCTGCTGAGCACGCTCGGCAGCGGCCTCGGCCTCGCCGGTTCGCAGGTCGGCGGCACGACCGGCAACCCGGTCGGCACGAGCGCCGGCGGCAGCGTGTCCCAGCTCGGCAACACGGTGGCGTCGGGCGGCGGCCTGCTGTCCAGCGGCAGTTCCAGCAGCGGCACCAACCCGCTCGCCCCGATTACCGGCCTGCTCGGCACGCTGACGGGCGGCCTCGGCGGCGGCAGCAGTTCGAGCGGCACGGGCGGCACCAGCGGTACCAGTGGCACCAGCGGCGGCCCGCTCGCGCCGGTCACGGGCCTGCTCGGCACGGTGACGGGTGCGCTCGGCGGCCTCGGTTCGAGCGGTACGAGTGGCACCAGCGGCTCGGGCGTCGGCGGCCTGCTCGCACCGGTCACCGGTCTCGTCAACTCGCTGACGCCGCTCGGCACAAGCCTCACCGGCACGGTCACGACGCCGGGCGGCAGCCTGACCGGCAACCTCGGCGGCGCGCTGACGAACGGCCCGGTCGGCACGCTGACGGGCTCGCTGACGTCGGCGGCCGGCACGCTCGGCGCGGTCGGCACGGCCAGCCCGAGCGGCGCGGCCGGCACGGTGACGACGCCGTCCGGCAGCGGTACCGTCACGGCCGGCCTGACCGGCGGCTCGACCGGTGCGGCGGGCAGCACAAACAACCTGCTCGCGCCGGTGACGAACCTGCTCGGCGGCCTGCTCGGCGCCACCCCGAAGAAGTAACGCTTCACCTATCAGAACCACAGGCCAATGGCCGGGCACATACCAATCCAAAGCCCGGCCGACGGCCGGCGCCACCCGCCAAGCGGGGGCGCCGGCCCTCATCCCGACGAGGATCCGATCATGAATTCCACACTCGACGGCATCGCCGCGGTCCAGGCCCGCCCGCCTCGTTCCGCCACGCCATTCCGCGCCGGCCTGCTCGGCATCGCGGCCGGTCTCTTCGCGCTGTGGATCACGCGCGACCAGCCGACCCTCGACGCCGCCACGCGCGCGGTCGTCGCCAGCCTCGCGATCATCGGCACGATCGCGCTGCACGAAATCTTCATCTCGCGCGTCTACCTGCGCCCGAGCGCGGGCCTGTCGCGGCAGGCCGTGCGCCCGCTCGGGCTTGCTCGCGTCGCGACGCGGCTCGGCGCGCTGACGTCGATCTACGCCGGCATCGGCATGATCTACTGGCTGCTGCCCGAATATCACGGCGCGTTCTACCTGCCGTTCTGGTCGCTGCTGCGCTCGCTCGCGCCGTACGTGATCGTCGCCGCGCCGTTCTACTTCGCGTGGATGGATCGCCACCAGCGCGAGACCGACGACGCGTACCTGCTGTGGGGCCGCTTCCTGTTCCGTCGCGAGCAGCCCGCGAGCTGGCAGCCCGTGCGCGAGATGCTCGCCGGCTGGGGCGTGAAGGCGTTCTTCCTGCCGCTGATGACGGTCTACCTGTCGAAGGACGCCGATCACCTGAGCGCGTCGCTCACGCACGCGATGAACGCGCCGATGACGATCGCGACCTTCGTGTTCCTGTACGACCTGTCGTTCACGATGGACCTGATGTTCGGCACCGTCGGCTACCTGTGCACGTTCCGCATCCTCGACAGCCATGTGCGCACCGTCGAGCCGACCACGCTCGGCTGGGTCGCCGCGCTGATGTGCTACCAGCCGTTCTGGTCGCTGTTCTCGAACAACTACATCCGTTACGAAGGCTCGCTGTTCTGGGACAACTGGCTGTTGTCCGCGCCGACGCTGCGCGTGATCTGGGGCGCGGTGATCATCCTGCTGCTGATGACCTACGCGCTGTCGACGATCTCGTTCGGACTGCGTTTCTCGAACCTCACGAACCGCGGGATCATCACGTCGGGCCCGTATCGTTTCACGAAGCATCCGGCGTACATCACGAAGAACCTGTCGTACTGGATGGTGTCGGTGCCGTTCGTCGAGCCGCTCGGCTGGCAGGTCGGGCTCATGCACTGCGCGGGGCTCGTCGCGGTCAACCTGATCTACTACACGCGGGCGAAGACGGAAGAACGGCATCTGATGCGCGATCCGGACTATCGCGCATATGCGGAATGGATCGCGCAGCACGGGCTGTTCGCGCGGATCAAGCAGGCGTTCGGGGCGCGGCAGGCGGGGTGAGGCAGCGACGGTCGGCCGGCCGGTCGTGCACGATGTGCGCGACGCCGGCCCGGCACCCGGCACCCGATGCCCGATGCCCGATGCCCGATGCGATAATCCATCGGATCCGCGCGACGCCGCCGCGCAAGCCCCTTGCCGACACGCTCCTCGATGGCTACCGAACCCCAAACCGATTCCGAACGCCGCATCGACATCGTCGCGCTGTGCGGTAGCCTGCGTGCGCAGTCGTACAACGCGGCGCTGCTGGATGCGGCGGCACGCGTCGCGCCGCGCGCAATGCGCATCACGCGCTTCGATCGTCTCGGTGAATTTCCGCTGTTCAATCCCGACGCCGAATATCCGTCGCCGGCCGCGGTGCGCGACCTGATCGAGCGGCTGAACGCGGCGGACGGCGTGCTGATCGCGAGCCCGGAATACGCACACGGCGTGACGGGCGTGATGAAGAACGCGCTGGACTGGGTCGTGGGATGCGAAGCCGTGGTGTACAAGCCGGTCGCGGTATTGAACGCGTCGCCGCGCGCAACGCATGCGGACGCGGCGCTGCGGGAAACGCTGTCGGTGATGTCGGCGTGCATCGTCGAGCGCGCGTCGATCACGCTGCCGATCCTCGGCAGCCAGCTCGATGCGGCGGGCATCGCCGCGCATCCGCCATTCGCAACGGCGCTGACCGATGCGTTGCTCGCGCTGCGCGGGGCGATCGACGCGCAGGCGCCGAACCGCTAGACGACGACCGGCGCGGCTGAAAGCATGCGTTATCGCGCCTTGGTGCGCGTGGTCTTCCTCGCCGGCTTCGCCAGTTTCGCGGCCTTCGCGCGCGGCGCTTCCTTCTCCGGCTGCGCGCCGCCGCCGGCCAGATCCTCGAGCCACGCCAGCGCATCGATGTACGACATGAATTGCTGCAGGTATTCCGGCGACAGTTCGCGCATCGTCGCGAGCGACCGATGCACGAGGCTGTTCGAATTGAGCGGCCCCGCGTTGCGCGGCACCTGGTCGAGCGACTGCCGGTACTGCTGTTCCGTGCGGACCTTCGACCACATCGTGCGGAAATAGTCGATCAGCTCGGGATCGACGCCGCGCCGGTCGGCCTGCGCATCGCGCGCGAGCTGCGCGACGAGCCCGCCGAGCAGGCTGCGAGCCGGCGCGTCGGGCGCGCTCGCGGCAACCGCTTCGCCGGCTCGCGCGACGATCCGAGCAAAACCTTCCAGCAGCGTCGCGAGCCGCGCATCGAGCAACGCGCGCGCGTCGCCGTCGAGCGCGGCCGCGCGCTTCTCGAGCGCGTCGAGCCGATGAAAGCGCACCGGGTCGAGCCGGTCGGCGCCCTGCTCGCGCCACGCGTCGAGCGTCGCGCGCACATGCGTCGCGTCGTCCGTCACTTCGCCTTCCCTCCGCTCGATGCGGTCTTGCGCGGCACCGGCGCGATCTCCACGCGACGGTTCTTCGCGCGACCTTCGTCGTCCGCATTCGAACTGACCGGCTGCTCGGAGCCGAACGCGGCCGCGAACACCGACGGCGCCGGCACGCCGGCGTCGATCAGCGCACGCGTAACCGTCAGCGCGCGCTTGGCCGACAGTTCCCAGTTGTCCGTGAACAGGCGGTTGCCCGCGCGCACCTGCTGGTCGTCGGCAAAGCCGCTGATCATCAGGATCTCGTCGCGCGTCTTCAGGTAGGCGGCCAGCGGCCCGGCCAGCGTCCTCAGCAGATCGCGGCCCTCGGGCTGCAGCTGATCGGAGTTCAGTGCGAACAGCACGTTGCCGCTGATGCCGATCCGGCCGTTCACGAGCGTCACGCGGCCGGCCGCGAGCGGCCCGGCGAGCGCCTCCTCGAGCGACTTGCGCTGTTGCGCTTCCTGCTGGCGCGCGCGCACCGCTTCCTCGAGCTTCGACGTGAGCTGCAACTGCATGCCGATCACGCCGACGAGAATCAGCACGAACGCGCCGAGCAGCACCGACATCAGGTCGGCGAACGCGGGCCACACCGGCGCGGCCGGCGCGCCGTCGTCGATTTCGTCATGCATGCGTCACGCTCCGACCGATGCCCGCCGTCCGGCGATCTGCTGCAGGTCTTCGACGATCTGCTTCTGCGACATCATGCTCAGGTCGATCACCTCGCGCGCCTGCGCGACGTAGTACTCGAGCTGCTCGTCGCTGCGCGCGAGCGATTTCTCCAGCGCGGCCTCGATGCGTTGCAGATGGTTCAGCAGCTTGTCGTTCGATTCGCCAAATACCTGCACGGCCGCACCGAATGCATCGCCGAGGCTCGCGACCTCGACGGCGCCCGCCGTGACTTGCGCGGCCACCGAATCGAGCTTGCGCGTTTCGGCATCGACGGTGTCGTTGAAGCGTGCGCCGACACGATCGAGCAGGTCGGCCGACGTGCTGACGAGCGCGTCGATCGCGGTGCGCTGTTCGGTCGATGCGTGGTTGACCGCGCCGAGCAGCGTCTCGAGCGTCGCGAGCAGGCGGCTGCGCTCCTCGAGCATCGCGGTGTCGCGCACCATGCTGTCGGACAGGCGCTGGCGCAGCTCGGCGACGACGTCGGCCGCGGCCTTCGGCGCTTCCGATGCAGCCTGCACGAGGCGCGAGATTTCGTTGATCGTGTCGCTTGCGTGCACCTGCGCCTGTGCGGTGATGTCGTTCGCGGTGCGGGCCAGCGTGTCGCAGATGTCCTGCTGGCGCGTCGCGGCCTGTGCGCTCGTCTGCGCCCATTCGTCGCGTAGCGCGGCAGCCATTGCGGCAAGCGAGTCGTTCCATGCGGACAGGCGCTCTTCGTCGCGTGCGGCCAGTTGCGTCTGCAGACCCGTATGCGAATCGCGGATCGTCGACAGCAGGTCGTTCGAGCGTTGTTCGAACGTGGACGCCTGCGCGGTCAGGTCGCGCGTCGTCTGTGCGAGTGCGTCGCAGATTTCCTGCTGACGGCCGGCGCTGTGCACGCCTGCGCGTTGCCATTCGTCGCCGAGCTTCGTGGCCATCGTGGCGAGCGAGTCGTTCCACGCGGACAGGCGTTCTTCGTCGCGTGCGGCCAGTTGCGTCTGCAAGCCCGCATGCGAATCGCGGATCGTCGACAGCAGGTCGTTCGAACGTTGTTCGAACGTGGACGCCTGTGCGGTCAGATCGCGCGTCGTCTGTGCGAGTGCATCGCAGATTTCCTGCTGACGGCCCGCGCTGTGCACGCCCGCACGTTGCCATTCGTCGCCGAGCTTCGTCGCCATCGTGGCGAGCGAGTCGTTCCACGCGGACAGGCGTTCTTCGTCGCGTGCGGCCAGTTGCGTCTGCAGGCCCGTATGCGAATCGCGGATCGTCGACAGCAGATCATTCGAGCGTTGTTCGAATGTGGACGCTTGCGCGGTCAGGTCGCGCGTCGTCTGTGCGAGTGCGTCGCAGATTTCCTGCTGACGGCCCGCGCTATGCACGCCCGCACGCTGCCATTCGTCGCCGAGCTTCGTGGCCATCGTGGCGAGCGAGTCGTTCCACGCGGACAGGCGTTCTTCGTCGCGTGCGGCCAGTTGCGTCTGCAGCCCGGCGTGCGAATCGCGGATCGTCGACAGCAGGTCGTTCGAGCGTTGTTCGAACGTGGACGCTTGCGCGGTCAGGTCGCGCGTCGTCTGTGCGAGTGCGTCGCAGATTTCCTGCTGACGGCCCGCGCTGTGCGCACCCGCACGCTGCCATTCATCGCCGAGCTTCGTGGCCATCGCGGCGAGCGAAGCATTCCACGCCGACAGGCGTTCCTCGTCGCGCGCAGCCAGCTGCGTCTGCAGCCCCGTATGCGACTCGCGCATCGCGGCAAGCGCCGCGCCCGAATGCCGCTCGAACGTCGCGGCGGCCTCGCCGAGCGCCTGCGCATGCTGGCCGGCCAGCGTCTCGCCGACCTGTTCCTGGCGCGCGAGTGCGTCGCGCCATGCGTCGGACAGGCGGCTTTCGGTCGATTCGAGGCGCGTCGCGACGCCGTCGAGCAGGTCCGTCGAACGCTGCGCGAAGGTGTCGGTGAACTGGCCGAGCGTCGTCTGCAACTGCTGCGCGACGGCGTCGCCCGCGCGGCGCTGCTCGTCGAGCGCGCGGTTCCATACGGCCGTCACGTCTCCGGTGGTCTTCTCGAAGCCGTCCGTCAGCCCGTCGAGCTGACGCTGCACGGCCCCCGTCACGGTGTCGCGCAGCGCGGCCATCTCCTGCGCGAGCCCCGTCATCGTCGCCGCGACGACCGGCTGCAGCGCGGCACCGGCCACACGCGCGCTCTCGACGGCACTCTCCTTCAGCGCGTCGCCGACGTTCGATGCCAGGCCCGCATACGCGCGCTCGGTCCGATCGAAGAACGCCTGCTGGCTCTCGATCTGGCGATCGTGCAGCGCGACGCTGCGCGCCTCGAGCGTCGTCATCATCGTCTGCAGCCGGTCGACCAGCGCCGGCATCACATCGGCCTGGCGCTGCAGCAGCCGGAACGATTCGTCGCGCTGGTGCGCGGACGAGTGCACGCGCAGCGTCGTCGCGATCTTCGCGTCGAGCTGCTGACCTGCGTCGATCCGTTCGCGGCGCACGAGCGCGGACAGGAGGCCGAGCATCGCCGACGTCGCGACGCCCGCGATCGACGTGCCGAACGCGAAGCCGAGGCCCTTCACCGGTGCGATCAGCGATGCGCGGATCGCGTCGAGGTCGGTGGCGCTTTCGAGCGCGGCGCCCGTGCCCTTCAGCGTCACGACCATCCCCAGCAGCGTGCCGAGCATGCCGAGCAGCACGAGCAGGCCGACGAGATACGGCGTGAGCGCCGGGCCCGGCAGTGCAACGCGCGCACCGTCGACACGCGCACGCACGGCGGCGCGCAGGCCCGGGGGCAGCGTATCGAGCCACGTGTCGAGCTTCGCTGGCGGCTCGGTCAAGCCAGCCACCGCGCGCGACAGCGTGGCGGTCGCCTGCCGGTAGCGCAGCAGTTCCCATGCACCGGCGACGTAGCACGCGCCGATCAGCAACGTGACGGCCGTCGCGAGCGGGTTCGACGCGACATAGCCGACACCGATCCAGCACACTGCGAGCAGACCGGCGATGAAGACAACGAGATCAAGACGAATTCTGGACATAGCGTATCGATTAGCAGGTACGAAGGGCCGCAAGCAGCCCGTCTACCGTTTGAAACCGGACTTCGAGTTCCGCGAGCAGGATGCTTCGCATCTCGTCGCGGAACGTGTCGAGCCACGTGCCGGGCACGATCGCCGCGGCGGACGGCGCATCGCCCTCGGCACCGGCATCGGCCGCCGCTTGCGCGTCGGCCAGCGCCTGCCGTTCCGCGTCGCGCAGCCGCTCGAAGCGCGTGGCGAGCAGCGCGGGCACGGCGGACAGCAGGCTGCGCTCGCGCGCGCCGAGCACGCGCTCCATGATCGCGTCGAGCGTCGCGAGCCGCGCCATGCCGGACGAGCGCGCGGCGAGCGCGACCCGCAGGCGGCCGCGCAACTGGCCGATCGCGGTCTCCATCTCCTGCTGCAGGGACAGGCAGCTCTGGCGGAAGTCCGCGAAATCGGCCGTGTCGGCGGGCGGCGGCGGCATCTCGCCGGGGCGCCGCCGCGTGGGTGGGCGGTGGGCGGCCGTGATCGCCTGCGCGAGGTCGTGGCGCACGCGCGCGCAGTCGCGCTCGGCGTCGTAACCGCGCACGCCGGCCGCGACGCCGGGCGGGTTCGCATTCAGCGCGGACGACAACGTGATCGCGTCGGTCCAGCCGAGCCACTGGCTCAGGCGGTCCGACAGCGTCTGCCGGGATTCCGCGACGTCGGCATCGGTCAGGCGCGCGAGCAGCCGGACGAGCGTCGGGCCGCTCAGTGTCGGGCGCGGGGGAGCTTGCACCATGCTGCAAACCGTCAAAAAAGGCAGCAGTTTACACGTCGTCGGGAGGTCGACCGCCAGAATCGGGCTAGCGGCCCGCCTCGGCACGCCGCGCAATCGGCGCGAACGCCCGCCGCACAAGGCTCGCGGGCCGATCGCCGGGATCGCGGACAGCGCCCGCGCGGCCCCGGCGATGCGCCCGGCCGCCTGCCCGGGCTGCCTTGGGGCTGCCTTGGGGCTGCCTGGGGCTGCCTGGTGCTGCCTGGTGCTGCCTCGGGACCGCCTCGGGACCGCCTCGGGGTCGCTCCGGGGTCGCTCCGGGGTCGCTCCGGGGTCGCTCCAGGGGCGCCCCGGCCGACGCCGCCCCGCTCCGACCCGCACCAGCCGGCCACGGTCGCCCGCGTACGACGCCGTCACGGACGTGCGGTACCATCGCGACACCCGCCACGCGATTCGCACCCGATGCGGACCCGCGCCGCCACGCAGCCGGCGCGCGGGCCGCCGGACGCGCAACGGATATCCGGCCGATATCCGCGGGCCGCAGGCGGCGCCCCGGGAAACGGGTGCCGCCGCCCATGACAACGACAGACCAATGACAGGCGGGCCCGCCCGACCGCACACGATGCTTTCAGACTTCGTCGCGCGCCTGCGCGAGCGCTTCAGCAAGCCACCCACGCGGCAGGACTTCGCCGAACGCCTGATCGCCGCGCTGCGCGCGACCGGCGACACGCGCGAGTGGCTTCACGAGGACGACAAGGGCCGTCTCGTGCAAGCCGATGTCCCGTCGAACATCATCAACCTGCACAACCTGTTCCGCGACTACGCGGCCGCGACACCGGCCGAGCGCGAAGCGACGCTGAAGCGCCAGGCGAACGCGATGATGCAGCACGAGATTCCGGCGAACTTCGCGGACGTCCGCGCGCGGCTGCGCCCCGTGATCCGCAGCGCGACCGAGCGCGGCGCGGTCGCGCTGCAGTTGGCCGGACAGCCCGGCGCGTCGGAGGTGGCGTTCCGGCCGCTGTGCGAGAACCTCGAGATCGGCATCGCGTACGACGGCGAATTCAGCGTCGCGCGGCTGACGAGCGCACGGCTCGCCGAATGGGGCGTCAGCTTCGACGACGCGTGCGACATCGCGATCGACAACCTGCGCGGCGCGTCGTCGGCGCCATGGGCCGCGTTGCGCGACGGCGTGTTCCTGTCGCAGTTCGGCGACTACTACGACGCGGCGCGGCTGCTGCTGACCGACCTGCTGCACCGCCAGCCGATCTCCGGCGCACCGGTCGTGATGACGCCGAACCGCGCCGTGCTGCTGCTCACCGGCGAGCGCAACGCGGCCGGGCTCGCGACGATGGTCGAACTCGCCGAACAGGCGCGCGCGCAACCGCGTCCGCTGCCGCCGCTGATGCTGCGCTGGGACGGCGCCGCGTGGCGGAATTTCATCCCGGCGGGGCTGGAGGCGAAGCTGCACGCGCTGCGCGTGGATGAACTCGCCGGTGATTACCAGGATCAGCGGACGCTGCTGGACGGCCTGCACAAGCGGGACGGCACCGACATCTTCGTGGCAACGTACACCGTGTACCGGCGGCAGAACGGCGAGCTGTTCAGCGTCGGCGTATGGAGCGACGGCGTGCCGACGCTGCTGCCCGAGACGGACATCGTCGTGCTGTACCGTGAAGCGACGCGACAGTCGGCGCACGTGCCGATGGCCGTGCTGCGGGACGCATGCGGCGACCTGATGACGGCCACCGCGCACCGGCCGGTGCGGTATGAAGTGACGGCGTTTCCGGATGAAGCGCGGTTCGCGGCGCTGATCGAACGGTTTCCGGCGGTGTGACGCGCGCTTGGCGCGGGTCGGGGGTTGCAGGACGCGGGTCGGGTGGGTCTGGTGGGTCGGGTGGGTCGGGTGGGTCGGGTGGGTCGGGTGGATCGGGCTGGGCCGTCACCCGCCGGAATGACCAGCCGTGGCCGCATGCCCGCCAGGCATGACACGGCGGTGCGCCCCGGCGACACCGCCCGTCGTCAGATCCCCGCCTTCGGCGCGTTCAGGATCAGCCGCAGCCCGAGCAGCGTGATCGCGCCGGCCGCGACGCGGTCGACCCACTTCTTTCCGCGCAGGTAGAGTTCGCGCGGCCGGCGGGTCGAGAAACACAGCGCGACGATCGTGTACCAGCCGAATTCGACGCCGAACACGAGCGGCGGCAGCGCCAGGTAGCACCACAGCGGCGGATGCTGCGGTAACAACGCCGCGAAGATGCTGCCGTACCAGATCGCCGTCTTCGGGTTGCTCAGCTGGGTCGTGAGGCCCGTCCAGAACGACTTGCGCGCGCTGCCGGCGGCGACGCCCTGCGGGTCGTCCATCGCGATCGGCCGGTCGGCGCCGCGCCAGATCTTCGACGCCATGTAGATCAGGTACGCGCCGCCCGCCAGCTTGAGCCCCACATACAGCCATTCGACCGCCTGCAACAGCGTATAGAGCCCGGCGAGCGCGACGCCGCCGAACGCGATCCCGCCAACGCCCATGCCGAGCGCGGTCGCGAGCCCGTCGCGGCGCGACAGGCCGATCGAATTGCGGGCGACCAGCACGAAACTCGGGCCCGGAATCATCGCGCCGAGCCACAGCGCGGCCAGAATGGCGAGTACGGCAGCCGATGCAGTCATCGAAGTCTCCTTGGTCAGCGACGCCGAAGCGCCGGCGCCTGCGTGTCCTGCGTGTCGTCTTGTGTCGAATTCCGACGGTGAAGGCGATGATTCTGGCACGCTTCGCGGGCCGCCGAAAGCACCCGCGCGCTGCTATGCTGGCTGCCGTTCCCGCCCTCCCGCGCCACCCGCCATGATCGAGATCCGCGCCGCCCGCTATCCCGACGATGCCGCCGTCGTCGAAGCGATCTTCCGCGAGTACATCGCGAGCCCCACCGTCAGCCTCGCGTTCCAGGACTACGAGCCCGAACTCGCCGCACTGCCGGGCAAGTACGCGGCACCGCGCGGGCAATTGCTGCTCGCGTGGCACGGCGAGCGCGCGGTCGGCTGCGCGGCGTTTCGCGAAATCGACGCGGCGACGTGCGAGATGAAGCGCGTGTACGTGCGTCCCGAAGCGCGCGGGCTGAACGTCGGCCGCCAGCTCGTCGAACGGCTGCTGCGCGATGCGCAGGCGGCCGGCTATGCGCGGATGTGTCTCGACGTGCTGCCCGAATTCGTCGCCGCAAGGCAACTGTATGGTTCGCTCGGCTTCACACCCGCGCCGCCGGTAACGTTCAACCCGGTGCCCGGTACCGAGTTTCTCGGGCGCGATCTGTGATCGGCGCGATGCGCACGCCGGCCGCGGCGGTTTGTCGTGCCCTCGTTCCGCTGTTCGCCGCGTGGTGCTGCCACGCGCAGGCGGCGCCGCTGCTGCCGCCATCGATCGCCGCGCAGTTGCCGGCCGGCTATCGGCCGTTCGTCGCGCAGCCAGGCCCGCCACTCGGCAACGGGCTGCACAGCCTGCTCGTCGTCGTGCATCGCGCGACCGATACGCGCGAACAGCCGTCGCCGCGGCCGCTCCTCGTCTACGAGGAACAGGCCGACCATACCTATCGGCTCGCCGCGCGCAACGACGGCGTCGTGCTGCGTGCGAACGATGCGCTGCAGTGCGATCCGTTCGATCCGCAAGATGCCGCCGACGGCGGGATCGCGGTGAAGGGACGCTATTTCACGGTGCAGAACGACGTCGCATGCGGACAGCACTGGAGCGACTACGTCACGTTCCGCTACGACCCGCGCACGCAGGGTTGGGTGTTTTCCAGCCGGATCTACACCGAATCGTTTCCGCTCGATCCCGACAAGCCCGATGTCGTCAGCGCGGTGCGGGCCGATCCGCGCAAGCCGGTTTCGTTGAGCCGGTGGAAACGCAAGGAATGAAACCCGCGCACGGCAAGCATGCGCAGGTTTCGTCATGCGCGTGTCCGTGTTCCTGACACGCCGCGACTAGCGCAAATTCGATTGCATGCCCGGCGCGCTCGCCTGCGCGTGTCGCTCCGGCGCCGGCGGGCCCGCGTCGTGTTCGTCCGCGACGATCGACTCCAGGCCGGCGCGACGGTCGAGCACGGCGCGTGCCCTGTCCATGTCCAGCGCCCCTTCCCAGCGAGCCACCACCACCGTTGCCACGCCGTTGCCGATCAGGTTGGTCACGGCGCGCGCTTCGTTCAGGAAGCGATCGACGCCGAGCAGCAGGACGAGGCCCGATACGGGCACCTGATGCATGGTCGACAAGGTTGCCGCGAGCGCGACGAAACCCGCGCCCGCGACGCCCGCCGAGCCCTTCGACGTCAGCAGCAGCACGCCGAGCAGCAGGAGCTGATCCCAGATCGACAGATGGATATTGAATGCCTGCGCGATGAACAGCGACGCCATCGTCAGGTAGATCGCGGTGCCGTCGGCATTGAAGGTATAGCCGGTGGGCAGCACCATCCCGACGACCGGACGCGAGCAGCCCATGCGCTCCATCTTGAGCAGCATCTGCGGGAGCACGGCTTCCGTCGACGCCGTGCCGAGCGTAATCAGGATCTCGTCCCGGATATAACGCAGGTATTTCCACAGCGACAACCCGCACATGCGCATGACGAGGCCGAGCGCCACGGCGACGAACAGGATCGACGTGAGGTACAGGCATAGCATCAGTTGTCCGAACTGCGCGAGCGTGCCGATGCCGTACTTGGCGATGGTGAACGCCATCCCGCCGAATGCGCCGGCGGGCGCGACAACCATCACCATGCGCACGACCCCGAACATCCCCTGCAGGAACATGTCCAGCATGTCCACGAGCGGCGCGGTCCTCGGGCCGAGCTTGGCGAGCGCGATCGCGAAGATGACCGAGAAGAAGATGATGGGGAGCATCTCGCCGTTCGCAAAAGCCCCGACGACACTGCCCGGCACGATGCTCATCAGGAAATCGAGCGTGCCGTGATGCTGCGCCGCATGCGTGTAGCTGGCGATCGCGGCACTGTCGATCTTCGCCGGATCGGCGTTCATCCCGCTGCCCGGCCGGATCAGGTTCACGACCACCATCCCGACCACGAGCGCGACGGTGGACGCGGCTTCGAAATACAGCACGGCCTTGACGCCGACCCGGCCGGCCTCATGAAGATCGGTCATGCGCGCGATGCCGACCACGACCGACGCAAAGATGATCGGCGCGAGCAGCATCCGGATCAGCTTGATGAACAGGTCGCCGAGCGGCTTGAGCTGGGCGCCGATATCCGGGTAGAAGTGTCCGACGAGGATGCCGGCGACGATGCCGATCAACACCTGGACGTAGAGTTTGGAAAGCGTTCTGCGAATGCGTGATGCCAGCATGTTTGTCTCCTGTGCATGACGTCCTGTTTTCGGAAAGCGCCCGCGTGCCGGCGATGCAGCCCATCGCCCCGAACGCAAACACCGCTTCCGCCTGCCCGACTGATTGTTGTGTGATGTGATGCGGTGCGCCGTCGAGCGGCCGGCGCACCGTGCCTGCACCGCTTATGCGGACAGCTTGCGCATTTCCGCGTACAGGTCGGCCTTGCCTTCGAAGCCGATGCCCGGCAGGTCCGGCATCGTGATGTAGCCGTTGTCGACCTTCACGCCGTCGGGGAAGCCGCCGTACGGCTGGAACAGGTCCGGGTACGACTCGTTGCCGCCGAGGCCGAGGCCGGCCGCGATATTGAGCGACATCTGGTGACCGCCGTGCGGAATGCAGCGGCTCGGCGACCAGCCGTGCTGGCGCAGCATGTCGAGCGTGCGCAGATACTCGACGAGACCGTAGCTCAACGCACAGTCGAACTGCAGCCAGTCGCGGTCGGCGCGCATGCCGCCGTAGCGGATCAGATTGCGGGCGTCCTGCATCGAGAACAGGTCCTCGCCGGTCGCCATCGGCTTGTCGTAGTAATTGCGCAGCGTCGCCTGCAGCTCGAAGTCGAGCGGATCGCCTGGCTCCTCGTACCAGAACAGGTCGTATTGCGAGAGCGCCTTCGCATACCGGATCGCGGTGTCGAGATCGAAGCGGCCGTTGGCGTCGACGGCGAGTTTCTGGCCATCGCCGAGCACGCTGAGGATCGCGTCGATGCGGCGCAGGTCTTCGTCGAGCGATGCGCCGCCGATCTTCTTCTTCACGACCGTGTAACCGCGGTCGATGTAGCTGCGCATCTCGTCCTTCAGCTTCTCGTGATCCTGGCCCGGGTAGTAGTAGCCGCCCGCCGCATAGACGAAGATCCTGCGATTCGGCCGGCCTTCTCCGTAGCGGTCCGCCAGCAGCTGGAACAGGGGCTTGCCCTCGATCTTGGCCACCGCATCCCACACCGCCATGTCGATCGTGCCGATCGCGACCGAGCGCTCGCCATGGCCGCCCGGCTTCTCGTTGGTGAACATCGTCGCCCAGATCTTGTGCGGGTCGAGATTGTCGCCGGCATCGTTGACGAGCGAATCGGGGTCGGCTTCGAGAATGCGCGGGATGAAGCGCTCGCGCATGAGCTTGCCCTGGCCGTAGCGGCCGTTCGAATTGAAGCCGTAGCCGACGACCGGCTTGCCGTCGCGGATCACGTCGGTGATCACGGCGACGAGGCTCAACGTCATCTTGCTGAAGTCGATATAGGCGTTGCGGATCGGGGAGCTGATCGGTACGGTTTGTTCGCGAATCTCGACGATTCTCATGGCGGCGTCTCCTGGACTGACACGTTTGCGGGCTATTTCGATTGCATGCACGTTGCTGCAACGAGACGGAGCATAGTCCGCGGAGTGCGCCCTATAATTCACCTCAATTCATTTCATTTTTTACCAAAAGTGAGAACTGATTCGACCTCCGATTTCGAGTTCTTCGTCCAGCTCGCCAGGGCGCGGCCCGCTCGCTCGGGATCACGCCTCCCGCGGCAACCAAGCGGCTCGGCATTCTCGAAGACCGCTTCGGCAAGCGGCTGGTCAACCGGACCACCCGCAGCGTCAGCCTGACGCCGGAAGGCGAGATGTATGCGCGGTACGCCACGCAGATTCTCGACCAGGTGCGCGAGATGGAGGACGCGATCGCGGGCACGCCCGCGGACCCGCACGGGCGGCTGCGCATCAATGCGACGCTCGGTTTCGGGCGAACGACCATCGCGCCGCTGGTGTCGGAATTCGCGAAGCGCTATCCGAACGTCGATGTCCAGTTCGTGGTCACCGATCGCCCGGTCGACCTGGTCGAAGGCGCATTCGACATGGCCATCCGCTTCGGCGAGTTGCCGGACCAGCGCTTGAGGGCGCGCCGCCTGATGAGCAATCGCCGGTTCCTGTGTGCGTCGCCGAAGTATCTGGAGCGCAACGGTGTGCCGCAGTGCAAGGAGGATCTCGCACATCACCGCTGCATCATCCACACGCAGAACGACGATGCGTTCGGCGTGTGGCGCTTCATGCAGGAGGATCATCTCGAGGCGCTGAAGGTGAGCGGCTCGCTGTCCAGCAACGACGGCGACATCGTGCTGCGCTGGGCGCTCGACGGTCATGGCATCCTGATCCGCTCGGAGTGGGATCTCGCCAAATACATCCAGAGCGGCAGACTGCGTCTCGTGCTGCCCGACGTCGTCCTGCCGTCCGCCGACCTGTTCGTGTACTACCCCGGGCAACGCAACGAATCGACGCGTGCCCGCGCGTTCATCGACTTTCTCGTCAAGCACTTCGAAGCGCCGTTTGTGCCCGTCGACGTCGGCAAGGCGGCACCGGAGCGCAAGCGCGCCGGGCGGTCGAAGCGCTGATGCGCCGCCGGCCCTCGGCCCTTCCTGTCGCGGGCACTCGATGCAGGGACACATCAAGGGGACCGCATTGTCCCGCGGCGGGCAGCGACCCTCCCGACCGTGAATGCACGAGGTTCCGCCTCTCGCGCATCCATGCGACTCCCACGCCCCCGCCAACCGGTCTACCATAAACGCTCGTCGCTGTTCGGGGCGCGCGCCGGCGCGGCATGCGGCTTGCGCGTCCCCCTTCCCACGTTGAACCAGCGCAGGAGGACGTCATGACGCAACACTTCGACGCGATCGTCATCGGCACGGGCCAAGCCGGGCCGCCGCTCGCCGCGCGGCTCGCAGGCACCGGCATGAAAGTCGCGATCGTCGAACGCGGCCGCTTCGGCGGCACCTGCGTGAACACCGGCTGCATTCCGACCAAGACGCTGATCGCAAGCGCATACGCCGCGCAGCTCGCGCGGCGCGCGCAAGAATACGGCGTGTCGGTCGGCCCCGTCAGCGTCGACATGAAGGCCGTGAAGGCGCGCAAGGACCGGATCTCCGGCCGCTCGAACCAGGGCGTCGAACAATGGGTGCGCGGGCTCGACAACACGACCGTGTTTCAGGGTCATGCCCGATTCGAGCGCCCCGACGCGGTGCGCGTGGGCGACGACCTGCTCGAGGCCGACCGTATCTTCATCAACGTCGGCGGCCGCGCGCAGATCCCGAAGATGCCCGGCCTCGACTCGGTGCCGTACCTGACCAACTCGACGATGATGGACGTCGACTTCCTGCCCGAGCATCTGGTGATCATCGGCGGCAGCTACGTCGGGCTCGAATTCGGCCAGATGTACCGTCGTTTCGGCTCGAAGGTCACGATCGTCGAGAAAGGTTCGCGCCTGATCCATCGAGAGGACGAGGACGTGTCGCAGGCCGTGCGCGAGATTCTCGCGAACGAAGGCATCGACGTGCAGCTCGATGCGAACTGCCTGAATGCGCGGCGCGACGGCGACGGTATCGTGGTCGGCCTCGACTGCGCGGGCGGCGGCCGCGAGGTCGCGGGGTCGCACCTGCTGCTCGCGGTCGGCCGCGTGCCGAACACCGGCGATCTCGGGCTCGAACAGGCCGGCGTCGCGACCGACTCGCGCGGCTACATCACGGTCGACGACCAGCTGCGCACCAACGTGCCCGGCATCTGGGCGCTCGGCGACTGCAACGGGCGCGGCGCGTTCACGCACACTGCGTACAACGACTACGAGATCGTCGCGGCGAACCTGCTCGACGACGATCCGCGCAAGGTGTCCGACCGCATCACCGCCTATGCGATGTACATCGATCCACCGCTCGGCCGCGTCGGCATGACGCTCGCGGAAGCGAAGCAGACCGGTCGCCGGCTGCTGGTCGGCACGCGGCCGATGACGCGCGTCGGACGCGCGGTGGAGAAAGGCGAGAGCCAGGGTTTCATGAAGGTGATCATCGATGCGGACAGCCATGCGATTCTCGGTGCGTCGATCCTCGGCGTGACCGGCGACGAGGTCGTGCACGGGCTGCTCGACGTGATGGCCGCCGGCGCGCCGTACACGACGATCAGTCGTGCGATGCATATCCACCCGACCGTGTCGGAGCTCGTGCCGACATTGCTGCAGGATCTGCATCCGGTCGATTGAAGGACGGCGGGCGCGCGCATGCGCTCGTCCGGCATCCGGCGAACCTGTCGTTCGAGGAAGCCGCGGCCACGTGGATGATGTTCGTCACCGCATGGGGCGCGCTGATCGAGCTCGGCGGGCTCGAGCGCGGCGACGCGCAGCGGCTCGAACGCGCGAAGCGCTTCATCGTCGACGTGCTCGCGGCCGGCGCGCTGAAGCCGTCGATCGATCGCACGTTCGCGTTCGACGACATCGCCGAAGCCCATCGGTACATGGAAGCCGGTGCGCAGGTCGGCAAGATCGTCGTGACCGTCTGAGCATTGGCGCGACGGGTGCGCCGACCGTCAACGGCGGCACACCGCGCCATCGCATTCCGCACTGATACCCAGTCGAATATTTAATTTTCCCCCGGGCAGGCGGGCCTTTACCCTTTCGGCATCGCATCACAGGGCCACCGGCCCCCCTGGAGCATTCCGATGACCGACCCCGGCACCGCACAAGCCGTTCCCCGCCCGCATGCGGCTTCCGTGTCCTATGGCGCGCTCGCGCTGCTGGTGCTGGCCGGCCTCAACCTGCGTCCGTTCCTGACCGCGTTCGGCCCCGTGCTCGATCTCGTGCGCGCCGACACCGGCCTCGGTTTCCGCGCGGCCGCGCTGCTGACCACGCTGCCGTTCGTGCTGATGGGCGTCGTCGCCGGCATCGGCGTCGGGCTCGCGCGGCGTGTGGGCGAGCAGCGCGCACTGATCGCCGCGCTGGCGCTCATCGCCGCGGGTTGCACAGCGCGCCTGTGGGCCGGCAGCAGCACCAGGCTGGTCGTCACCGCGATCGTCGCGGGCGCGGGCGTCGCGGTGGTCCAGTCGCTCGCGCCGGGCCTCGCAAAGCGCTGGTTCGTCGACCGCCTGCCGCTCGCGATGGGCCTGTATTCGGCCGCGCTGGTCGGCGGCGGCGCGTTCGGCGCGGTCGCGAGCCCGTGGCTCGCCGCGCACGGCGGCTGGCATCTGTCGCTGTCGGTATGGGCCGTGCCCGCACTCGTCACGCTCGCGCTGTGGCGCGCGAAGGCACCGCGCGACGCGGTGCATGCGGCGGCGGCATCGGCGCCCGTCACCGCGTTCGCGCGGGTCGCCCGCGCATGGCTGCTCGCGCTGTTCTTCGGCCTCAGCAACAGCGGCTACGCGAGCCTCGTCGCCTGGCTGCCCGCGTTCTATCGCAGCGTCGGCATGAGCCCGCAGGCGAGCGGCAACCTGCTCGCGTGGATGGCGCTGTTCCAGGCAGCCGGTGCGCTCGCGATGCCGATGCTCGCGAAACGGTCGCACGATCGCCGCCCGGTGCTGTGGCTCACGCTCGCGTTGCAGGCGGCCGGCTTCGTCGGCTTCGCGACGATGCCCGCGCTCGCGCCGTGGCTGTGGGTCGCGACCGTCGGCCTCGGGCTCGGCGGCTTCTTCTCGATGAGCCTGATCGTCACGCTCGACCATCTGCCCGACGCGCGACTCGCGGGCGCGCTCGCCGCGTTCGTGCAGGGCGTCGGCTTCCTGACCGTCGCCGCAAGCCCCTGGCTGATCGGCTGGCTGCGCGACGCGGGTGGCGGCTTCGCGATCGCGTGGTGGATGCATATCGGCGTGATCGCGTCGATGGCCGCGTTGAACGCCGCGTTCTCGCCCGCCGGCTACCGGCGCAGCATGGCGCGCATCACCGGCGCCGCGCGCTGACTCGCCCGATTCCCTGATCGGAACGCCCGCCGGCATCTTCCGGCGATCGTCCAAGCCGCCCGCGCATGGCCGGGCGCGGGCCGTCACGCCTGCCGGCCGCACATTCGCTTCACCACCCACGACATCAATCATGGAGACAGTCATGAAAAAGCTCGTCATTGCCGTCGCGCTCGCGCTGACGGCAGGCGCCGCCGCCGCGAAAGACCCGGCCGTCCTGCGCCTCGGCGTCGATCCCAGCTATGCACCATTCGAATCGCTCGCGCCGGACGGCAAGCTCGTCGGCTTCGACATCGATCTCGGCAACGCGATCTGCGAACGCATGAAGGTGCGCTGCGTGTGGGTCGAGAATGCGTTCGACGGGATGATTCCGGCGCTGAAGGCGCGCAAGTTCGACGGCGTGCTGTCGTCGATGAGCGTGACCGAGAAGCGCCTCGCGCAGATCGCGTTCACCGACAAGATCAACAATGTGCCGCCGCGCCTCGTCGCGCGGCGCGGCTCGACCCTGCAGCCGACGGCCGAGTCGCTGGCCGGCAAGAGCGTCGGCGTCGAGCAGGGGTCGACGCAGGAGACCTATGCGCGCACGTACTGGGAACCGAAGGGTGTGATCGTGCGCACGTACCAGACACAGGACCTCGTCTATCAGGACCTGATTTCCGGCCGCCTCGACGCATCACTGCAGTCGTCGGTGCAGGCCGATCTCGGCTTCCTGAAGACCGCGAAGGGCGCGAACTTCGAGTTCGCGGGGCCGCCGCTGCATGATCCGAAGACGCTTGGCGTCGGCTCCGCGATCGGCGTGCGCAAGGATGACGACGCACTGCGCACGCAGATCAACCAGGCGCTCGCGAGCCTGATTCAGGACGGCACATATCAGCGAATCGCGAAGAAGTACTTCGCGTTCGATATCTACAACTGACGGACGCGGGCGGGCCATGCAAAGGGGCGTCGCGCGCGACGCCGCTTCTTCGTTTCAGGCAACCGTGGCAACGCCCTCGAGCCGCACGAACGTGCGGCGCTACAGGGGCGCGCATTCATTGCGCCGGAACAGGATCGACAAGCGCGCCGGCCGGCAGGCAAATGCAGTGGCATTGCCCGCAGCACGGCTGCACCATCGATCGTATCGGTGATTACGCCGCTCGCTGCAGCAAGTCCGTCGCGAAGGACTTCGCATGCGCGACGGCCTCTTGCGCGTCGGGGAAGACGCCGAGCTCTTCCCAGTGCTCTTCGGCCGCGTACGTTCCTTTCACCGCGAGCGCACGCTGAACGCGCAACTGCGCTGCATATCTGCCGTCTTCCAGTGGCCGGGCCGTCGCGACGACCTTGTGCGGAAGACCGGATCGTTCAGGCTGAACCAGCTCGACAGGGCCGCCCGCGCCGCCGATATCCTTCAATTCGTTCCTGGCGTTGCAGTCTGGACAATAGAAGCACCAGCCCGCGTCTTCCTGACGGGACCTGACCTGCCCTCGAGCCAGCACGGCACGGCATTCAACGTTTTCGCAGATGAACGGCATGGCAGTCTCCGAAGTTGTTTGATGGAAATCCTAGCATGTACACCGGCGATCAACCATCGGCATCGACGGTGCCGCGGCTTCGGGCCGGCACGCGACGGCACGGCGGACCCGCATGCGCGTGAACGCGCGCGTTCGATATCCGTGGTGCCCGGCGGATAATGCACGTTGCAGCCACCCGTCAACGCAAGGAAAGGCGCATCGCGCACGGCGGAATGCACCTTCGTCGATCTGCACCGTCCCAGGCTTGCGACGGCCTTGCAATCAGGCAGCTTGCAACGGATGCAGCCACTCAGACGCCGTATCCCGCATCGTGCATCAACTGGCGCGACACCTCGCCGCGCGGGCCTTCCGCGTCGAATCGCGCGCGAAGTTTCGCGTCTGCCCGGCGGGCCACGCCGCGGGACATGGTCACAACGATCGCGAAAAGCGCAACCAGAAAGAAAACGATCAGCATCATGTTGCTCCTGACTGACCGGACCCGATATGTCCGGCGACGCCAGCATCAGACCGGATCGGAAGCCAATCGTTCGTGGCCCTTGATTCCGCGGATGCGCATCGTCCGGTCCCGGAGGACAATACCCTGCCCGTGCCAGTCGCTCCCGGAGGTCGTTCGACATGGTCAAGTTTCAGCCCGATGGATGGCATACCGTCACGCCCCGCATCATCGCAAGCGATCCGAAAGATCTCGTTGGCTTCATCAAGACGGTGTTTCTCGCGCAGGGCGAATTCCGCTCAGGGCTGCCTGCCGAAATCCGGATCGGCGATTCCGTCGTGATGGTGAGCGGCGACGACGGGTTGCGCGATCCGATGCCGGCGTTCCTCTATGTCTATGTCGAGGATACCGATTCGACCTACCGGCGCGCGATCGCCGCGCACGCGACTTCGCTCGAAATCCCGGCCGACATGCCGTACGGCGACAGGCGGGCGATGGTCAGGGATCCGTGGGGAAATACCTGGCAAATCGCCACGCATCAGCGCGACCTGTCGGTCGACGAGATCCGGTCGCGACTGGCGATTGGCGAATAGCGGATAGCCGGCTGCGCGGACGATTCGGGTGAATCCCGATCGACGCGCCGTTTCCCGCGGCGACGCATCCGTTTTCCCGGCCCGTCCTGTCGGAATCTGCCTGATTCACGTCGCATGCGGATAAAAGTACGCCGCCAATCCTGCCGTTAACCCGTTCGCAATCCCGGCACCCCGCATTGCGCCGCGGTGCCCGTCGTCGTTCGTGATCCGGAATCCCTATCCGCCGTCGTCCGCCCTTCGGGCCGCCGGCAAGGAAACGTCATGCGAAAACTCACCATCCGCGGCGGACTCGTCGCGACCATCGCCGGCTATACGGCGCTGCTCGTACTGGTCGTCGGCGCGTGCATCGCCGCGCTCTATGCCGGCAACAGTTCGCTCGAAGCGATGTACCGCGACGACACCGCGTCGCTGCTTCATCTGAAAACCAGCTCGGAGCGCATGCTCGTGCTGCGCGAGCGCGTGAGCGACGTCGCGCAGATCATCAGCGCCGGCCAGCCCGCGAAGGCGGAAATCGCGCAGCTCCACACGCTCCTCAAGCAGAGCAACGACGAACTCGACGCATACACGCGCCTGCACGCGCTCGACGCGGACGAGCAGGCCCTGTTCGACACGCTGCAAAACCGCCGCCGCACGCTGCTCGACCAGGTGTTCCTGAAAGCGATGTCGCAACTCGATCACGACAACGCATTCGACTTCCTCGACACGCACCGCACCGCGCCGCCGGCTCTGTTCACGGCTTACCAGGACGCGATCGACGCGCTCGAATCGTTCCAGGTCGCGCGCCAGAAGGCGCGCTACGACGCGGCCGGCGCACGCTTCCAACGGATCGTGTGGGCGATGGCGGCAGTCGCCCTGTTCGCGCTGATCGTCGGGTTCCTCGCGCAGCGCGTGCTCGCGAAGGCGATCATCGAGCCGATCCATCTCGCCGTCGACCACTTCGACAGGATTTCGAAAGGCGACCTGACCGGCACGGTCGTCATTCCCGGCAAGAACGAGATGGCGTACCTGCTGAACGCGCTGAAGCAGATGCAGGACGGCCTCGTCGAAACCGTGACCCAGGTGCGCACCAGCACGGAGACGATCGTCGGCGACGTCCGCACGATCGCGAGCGGCAACGTCGACCTGTCCGCGCGCACGGAACAGCAGGCCGTGTCGCTGCAGCAGGCCGCGGCCAGCGTGGAGCAGTTGACGGCAACCGTCCGCCAGAACGCGGACAACGCGCGCGATGCACGCACCTACGCGGAAGGTGCGGCCGGTATCGCATCGAGAGGCGGCGATGCGATGCAGCGCGTCGTCGAAACGATGTCGGCGATTTCGCACAGCTCCGCACGGATCTCCGGCATCGTCGGCGTGATCGAGAGCATCGCGTTCCAGACCAACATCCTCGCGTTGAACGCCGCGGTCGAAGCCGCGCGCGCGGGCGAACAGGGGCGCGGCTTCGCGGTGGTCGCGACCGAGGTGCGCGGGCTCGCGCAGCGCTGCGCATCGGCGGCGAAGGAAATCCGCGAGCTCATCGGCAACTCGACGCAGCGCGTCGAAGACGGCAGCGGTCTCGTCGCGCTCGCCGGTTCCGCGATGACCGAACTCGTCACCGCGGTCGAACGCGTGAATGCAATCATGAACGAGACCAGCATCGCATTTGACGAGCAGACCTCCGGCATCGAGCAGGTGAATGCCGCCGTGATCCAGATGGAGCAGACGATGCAGCGCAACGCCGCGCTGGTCGAGGAAGCGGCTGCCGCGGCGCTGTCGCTCGAGGATCAGAGCACGCGGCTCAGCGATGCCGTCGCGCAATTCCGGGTTGGTGAAGCGGCCGTGGCGTGATGGCGGCCGGCCCATCGGCCGGCCGCACGCGGTAAACCCGTCGCTCAATAGCGGCTGCGGCCCCACAGCGTCTTCGGCTCGTCGAGCAGGCGACGCAACCCGCTGCGCTCGATCATCGTCTGCGCGACGGTCATTACACGCTCGAGGATCTCGTGCTCGTCGACCGACAGCACGCGACGATCCTCCATCAGCACCCGCCCGCCGACCATCGTCATGCAGACGTCGGCCGCATTCGCGAAACACGTCACGCGATACACGGGCATGTTCATCGGCATCATGTGCGGGCGGAACAGGTCGACGAGGATGACGTCGGCGAGCTTGCCGGCTTCGAGCGAACCGAGCTCGCGATCGAGCGACAGCGCCTTCGCCGCATCGATCGTCACCATCTCCAGCACCTTGCCGTGCGGCAGCACGTCCGGGTCGCGGAAGTGGCGGCGATGGTAGTGCATGCACTGCCACATGTGACGGAACATGTCGTAGCCGCGATCGGGGGCCGCGCCGTCCGATGCGATCGCGACGGTCACGCCCGCATCGATCAGCTCGGGCACCGGGCAGCGGCCGATGATCGACATGATCGCGCTCGGGTTGTGGACGATCGCGGTGCCGGTTTCCACGCACGCGGCGATGTCGTCGTCGGTCAGGTCGATGCTGTGCGACATGAACGACGTCGGGCCGAGCAGCCCGAGTTCGCGATGAGCGAACGCAAGCGTGCCGGCGCGATGGCCGTCCTGCGTGAACGTGAGGCCGCGCTCGCGCGCCAGCGCGCCGTAGCGCGCCGCCTGGTCGCGGAACGCGCGCTCGTACTGTGCGAGTTCCGGATCATGCTCGGGGCCATACACGGGCAGCGTGAGCGCGATCCGGATCCGGCCGTCGGCATCGCCGTGGCATTCGTCGACGATGCGCCCGCACACGTCGTACATCGTGTCGAAATCGATGTCGTGCGTCTCGCTGCCGTCCGGCGTGTGGCGCGTGTAGGCGCGCGGCGCGGGCGGCCGTGACGGGCCGACGGCCACGATCGAGCGCGTGCCGGTGCGCACGACCGCGTCGCAATGGCGCCGCGCGTAGACGGGATCGTCGACGCGCATGATCGAGTTACCGCCGCCGAGCAGCGACACGCCCGTCGTCACGCCGGCCTTCAGCCGCTCGAGCGCCGCGAGGTGCGATTCGGTTTCCCAGAACGCCTCGTCGGACGCGCGCGTGTAGATCGTCTCGGCCGCGGCCGACCACGCATCGCCATCCGCGCCGCCGATCGTGCGCAGCATCGCATGGCCCGCGTGCGCATGCGCATCGATCAGGCCCGGCAGCACGGCCTTGCGGCGTGCGTCGATCGTGCGCGCAGCACGATAACGCGCGTGCAGCTCGGCGGTATCGCCGACGGCGACGATGCGATCGCCCTTCACGGCGACCGCCCCGTTCTCGATCACGCGCCGCTGCGGGTCCATCGTGATCACGCAGCCGTTGGCGATCAGCGTATCGATTGCTTCACGCCGGTCGTCGGCTCTGTCCTCGGTAGTCATCGATTGGTGTCCTGTTGTCATGCGAAATGGTTCGGGTGCCACCGAACGGAAAAACCGCCGGGCAGCAGCCCGGCGGTTCGACGGCTCGACGGCGGCAACACGAATGGGCCGTTACGCGGAGCCGACGGGCGCCGCCACCCGCGCCTTCAGCTTGCGCTGCACCGCGCTGATCGCGATGAACACCACCGCGTTCACGGCAAGTGCGACCAGCCCCGGGTTGATCGACGTGAGCGTGCTCGATGCGCCGGGGAACAGCGAGGCGAGCGTCACGCCGTAGTAGTTCGTCATCGCGATCACGATCGCACCGGCGACGATCCCCGCGAATGCGCCTTCCCGCGTGCCGAACGGCCGCTTCAGGAAGCTCGACGCGAGCATCGGCACGAGCTGCGTGAGCAGGCTCGACGAGAAGATCGCGAGCGTGACGAAGGTCGCACCGCCGCGCAGCACGAAGTACACGACCACCAGCGTGAAGATCGGCAGTGCGATCCGCGCGACGCGCGTCACCTGGCGATCGGTCGCGTTCGGCGCGAAGCCTTCGCGATAGATGTTGCGCGCGATCGTCGTCGAGGCGTTCAGCATGATCAGCGACCCCGGCACCAGCGCGGTCAAGAGGCCCGTGCCGCCGACGACGCCGACGAACCACGCCGGGAACGTCTGCTTCACGAGGCGCAGCAGCGCGAGATCGGTCTGCGCGCCTTCGAGCCCGTGCACGGTCATCACGGCCGCGAAGCCGACGAGGAACAGGAACGCGATCAGCACCTGGTACAGCGGCATCAGGATCACGTTGCGGCGCAGCGCGCGTTCGTCCTTCGCGACGTAGATCGCGGTGAAGCCGTGCGGATACAGGTAATAGCCGAGCGACGTCAGCAGGATCGTCGAGTTGTACCAGCTCAGGTTGAAGCCATGCTCCGGCATGCGAAGCAGTTCCGGATGCACGGCGTCGATCTTCGCGAACATCGCGCCGAGGCCGCCGTAGTAGTGGATCGGCAGGTAGAGGCCGAGGAAGATCGCGATGCCGAGGATCAGCACGTCCTTGACGATCGCGATGTTCGCCGAGCCGTGGATGCCCGACACGACCATGTAGACGGCCATCAGCGTCGCGGCGATCCAGATCGCGGCGGCCTGCGGAATCAGCCCGTACGACATCTCCGACACGATCACGCCGAGCCCGCGCAACTGGATCATCAGCAGCGACACCATCGCGAACACCGCGACGACCGACACCAGCACGCCGATCGCGCGGCTGTCGTACTTCGACGCGAAGTAGTCGGCGAACGACACGAGCCCGCGTTCCTTGGCATAGCGCCACACTGCGGGCAGCATCCAGTAGCCGATCACGAACGCGAGGCAGCCGTACGACAGGATGTAGAACGCGGGCACGCCCTTGCTGTAGGTCCAGCCGCTCGCGCCGAGGAACGAGAACGTCGAGAACGCCTCGCCGGCCATCAGCAGGAACGTGAGCAGCGAGCCGAAGCCGCGCCCGCCGACCGCCCACTGCTCGAGCGTGAGCTTGCGGCCGCGCCGCGCCATCACGCCGATCGCGAGCGCGAACACGGCGAACGCCGCGATGATGATGATCGATGCGTTCATCGCGCGTCTCCCGTGCGGCCGTCGCGGGCCGCGTCACGCTCGTCGAGGTGGAACAGGATCGCGAGGATCGCGGCGGTCGCCGCCATCCAGATCAGGTTCCACACGAGCAGGAACGGCAGGCCGAACAGCAGCGGCCGCACCTCGGCGATCGAGCCGCCGGTGTACATCCCGACGAACGGCAACGCCGCCAGCAACAGTTTGAATTTCATCTCGTCTCCTCCGGAAGACGCGCGAACGCGTCGGAACATCAGAACTTCTGGCGAATGCCGACCACCACCGCGACCTGCGACGTCGTCGACGACGGGCCGTCGGTACCGTCGATCCACGCGTGACCGACGCCCGACGACGCCTTCTGGTAGAAGCCGTTCACGTACACGTCGGTGCGCTTCGACAGCAGGTACTGCGCGCCGGCCGACACCTGCTGGTAGTGACCGCCGTCGCCGTCGCGCGCGACCTTCGTATACGTGTAGCCGGCCGCGGCCATCAGCGCGGGCGTGATCATGTAGCGCAGGCTGCCTTCGTAGTTGCTGAAGCGCAGCGCACCGCCCGTCGCCTGGCCGAAGTTCGAGCCCGTGTACAGCAGCCCGAGCGTCGCCGGCCCGATCGCGTAGCTGCCGCCCGCGCCCCAGATCTGCTGGCGGATCGCGCTCCCGAGACTCGCACCGAACACCGATGCCGACGCCGGATAGTAGTTATCCGAAGCAACCGCGCCGCTCGTGCTGACTGCCGGATGATTCACGCGCGCATAGGCGGCACCGGCGTTCAGCGGCCCATTCGCATACGTGACGCCCGCGCTCCAGCTGTTGTCGTTCGCGAAGCCGGTCGAGTTGGAGAAGCCGTAAACGAGGTTCGCCTGCAGGCCCGCGATCGTCGGCGACACGTATTTCACCGCGTTGTTGGTGCGGAACGTGTTGTTGATGTCGTCGTTGTCGAGCGGGTGCGTCGAGTACTGCGCGAGGAAGCTGCTCATCTGCAGCGAGCCGAGGATGTCCTGCGTCGAGTTGTACTGGCGGCCGAGCGTCACCGCGCCCCAGTTCGCGCCGCTCAGGCCGACCCATGCGGAACGGCCGAACATCCGGCCGCCCTGTCCGAGCGCGCCGTTCGCGACGTTGAAGCCGTTCTCGAGCCGGAAGTTCGCCTTCAGGCCGCCGCCGAGATCCTCGGAGCCGATCAAGCCCCAGCGCGGGCCCGATTCGTTGCCGCCCGTGAACTGCCACAGCGCATGACCCTTCGCGTTGTTCGTGTAGGTCACGCCGGCGTCGACGATCCCGTACAGCGTCACCGTCGACTGCGCGTGCGCGGCGCCGGCGCACGCCATCGCAATGGCCGCGCTCATGCACGCGACGCCCGTCTTCCTGCCCATCATTCGCACCATCTCCGTCATCTCCTCTCCAAACCTGCTTGTCGATGTTGTGTTTTATCGATGCTGCCCATGCGCCCGATCGGGTTGTATAGACAGTCGCTGGATGGTATCCAGCCGCAATTGCATCAAGAAATGAAATGTTCAACTGGCCGGCAGTTGAAAATCGAATGGAGAGGAAACGAGTCGGCCGCGTGTGCCGTTGCAAGAAAAACGAAAGCGCGCGAGTCCGCCGGACAACGCGCGCTTTGATCTGACGTGAAAGGCTTGCGCAAGCAAGCTGACGAAATGGCGACGCGCGCGGCGTCTATGCGGTTTTCCCGGATAGACCGTGCATCGGCCGCCGCAACGCGGCGTCGAACGGGTTCGTGCGCGGGCCGATCGCGTCGGCCTGGCGCCTGAGCAGTTCGACGACCATCGGCATCCGGTCGTCGCCCAGGCGCGATGCCAGCGTGCCAACGCTCAACGCGCCGACCGGATAACCGGTGCGGTCGAGGATCGGCACCGCGACGCCCGCCATCCCGTCGAGCACGCCGCTGTTGCGGCCCGCGTAGCCGAGCTGGCGCACGCGTTCGATCTCGGTGCGCAGGTACACCTCGTCGAGCACGCCGTACCCGCGAATGCGCGGCACATTGAAGCGGATCACTTCCTCGCGCTCGGCCTCCGGCAGGAACGCGAGGATCGCGAGGCTGCCCTGCCCGACGCCGAGCGCGATGCGCCCACCGATGTCGCCGGTAAACGAGCGGATCGGGAACGGCCCTTCGCACAGGTCGAGGCATACCGCGTCGAAGCCGCTCTTCACCAGCAGGAAGATCGTCTCGCCGAGACTCGCACAGAGCCGCAGCAGCGCGGGCCGGCACAGCGTGCGCATGCTGCTCGGATTGCCGGCCAGCGCGGCGAGTGCGAAGAAGTCGACGCTCAGCCGGTACAGCTTCGACTGTTCGTCCTGCTCGACCATCCCTTCGGCAATCAGCGATTGCAGGATCCGGTGCGCGGTGCCCTGCGTGAGGCCGACGGCTTTCGCGAGGTGCGTGACGCGCACGCCATCCTGCTGCATGCCGGCCAGCGCGCGCAGGATCGCGAACGCACGCTGCAGCATGCCGGTGCCCGGCGCGCCGGCCGGGTCGGCAGCCTCTTCGTCCGGGTGCGGCACGCGCGCGGCTGGCGATGTTCCGGGCGATCGGGGTTCCTGCATGCCGACTCTCCTCGAAAATTTCATTGAACGGAATAGGGCAGCCGCCATTGTCGTCCCGCCGAAAGGCTTCGGACATCGGGTGTGCACGGGATTGACGCGGGCTTTTCACAACCCGACCGCCCTTCATCCAGCGGAACGATTTGCCTTTGGTTTGCCGATCTATTCCGTTCATCGAAATTTTTCGAAAATTCCTCTCGTTGAGCAGAATTCCAAATTGACGCTCCGAAATATGGCTGGCTAGAGTCCGCGTCAATGACGCATCGGCCATCCGGTGCGCGAACCCGGAGCTCCCCATGTCGTTTCTCACGCTTACGGATCTGACGAAATCGTTCGGCGAGCTCACCGCCGTCGCCGACGTCAACCTGTCGGTCGAACAAGGCGAATTCGTGTCGCTGCTCGGGCCGTCGGGCTGCGGCAAGACCACGACGCTGCAGATGATCGCCGGCTTCGTCGACGTCACGCGCGGGCGCATCGCGCTCGACGGGCAGGACATCACGCACATGAAGCCGAACCGCCGCGGGCTCGGCATCGTGTTCCAGAGCTATGCGCTGTTTCCGCACATGAGCGTCGCGGAGAACGTCGGCTTCGGCCTCGACATGCGCGGCGTCGACAAGGCCGAGCGCGCCGAGCGCATCCGCGCGGCGCTCGCGCTCGTGCGGCTCGATGCGCTCGCGCACCGCTTTCCGCGCGAACTGTCGGGCGGCCAGCGGCAGCGCGTCGCGATCGCGCGCGCGGTCGTGATCGAACCGCCGGTGCTGCTGCTCGACGAGCCGATGTCGAATCTCGACGCGAAGCTGCGCGAGGAAATGCAGTTCGAACTGCGCGCGATCCAGCGCAAGATCGGCACGACGACGATCATGGTCACGCACGACCAGTCGGAAGCGCTGTCGATCAGCGATCGCGTGGTCGTGATGGAAGCCGGCCGCATCACGCAGACCGATACGCCATACCGCGCGTACGAACGTCCCGAGAACCACTTCGTGTCGCAGTTCATCGGCAAGGCGAACCTGCTGCCCGGCACGATCGTCGCGCACGACGGCGACGCGATCCGCATCGACCTCGGCCACGATCTCAAGGAGACTGGCCGCACCGCTCACCTGCCGGCGCGCGAGCGCGACGTGCGTATCGGCGACGCCGTGTCGGTCTGCATCCGCCCCGAGAAGCTGCGGCTGTGCGCGCCGGGCGCCGGCCGCTTCGCCGCGACCGTCACGAGCCGCTTCTTCCTCGGCAGCCAGTGGCTGTACCGCGTCGACAGCGCGCTCGGCGAAGTGCTCGTGTGTTGCCAGAACGAAGGCGCGGAGCCGCTCGCGGAAGGCGCGCCGGTCGGCGTCGACTGGCACAGCGACGCCGTGCGCGTGATGCGCCGGGAGGCCTGAATGGGACAGCCTACCCGCCCGCTCTCGACCGACGGCGCGCCTGCCACGCTCGCGCAATCGGCCGGAGCCGCCGCTTCGGCCACGGCCTCGGTCGATACCGCGCCGCCCCGCGCCACCAGTGGTCGCGCGCTGCGTGCAACGTGGCGTGCGCATGCGCCGCTGTGGCTGATGTGCGCGCCCGCGTTCGTGCTGTTCGCCGCGCTCGTGCTCGTGCCGCTCGCGATGACCTTCGCGCTCACGTTCTCTCGCTTCGACCCGGCCACCGGCCCGATCGCCGCGTTCCAGCTGGGCAACTACGCGGAAGTGCTCGGCTCGTCGTACTTCCATACGATCTTCGCGCGCACGTTCGGCATCGCCGCGCTGACCACCGCGATCTGCGTCGCGATCGGCACGCCCGAAGCGTACGTGCTGTCGAAAATGCGCGACCCGTGGCGCTCGCTGTTCCTGCTCGCGATCCTCGCGCCGCTGCTCGTGTCGGTCGTCGTGCGCGCGTTCGGCTGGAGCATGCTGCTGAACACGAGCGGGCTCGTAAACCAGGCGCTCGGCCTCGTCGGCCTCGGGCCGTACAAGCTCGAATACACGACGTTCGCGATCGTGATCGCGCTGGTGCACGTGATGCTGCCGTTCATGGTGATTCCCGTGTGGACCGCGCTGCAGCGGCTCGATCCGCAGACCGAACACGCGGCGCTGTCGCTCGGCGCATCGCCGTTCACGACGCTGCGCCGCATCGTGGTGCCGCAGCTGATGCCGGGCGTGCTGTCGGGCAGCCTGATGGTGTTCGGGCTGTCGGCGAGCGCGTTCGCGATTCCGGGCCTGCTCGGCGGACGCCGGTTGAAGGTCGCGGCGACCGCCGTCTACGACGAATTCCTCGGCTCGCTGAACTGGCCGCTCGGCGCGACGATCGCGGTGCTGCTGCTGGTCGCGAACCTCGTCGTGATGCTCACCTACTACCGCGTGCTCGAACGCCGCTATGCGCGCAGCCTCGGAGGCGCTTCCCGATGAGAAAGAACGGCCCCTTCGCCCTTGCGTTCCATACGCTCGTGATCCTGTTCGTGCTCGCGCCGCTCGTGATCGTCGTGCTCGTCGCGTTCACGCCCGACGAAACGCTGACGCTGCCGACGCACGGGCTGTCGCTGCGCTGGTTCCGCGCGATCCTCGACTATCCCGACTTCGTCACCGCGTTCGCCAACAGCGTGAAGCTCGCGTTCGCGTCGGCGACGCTGTCGCTTGCGATCGCCTTGCCGGCCGGGCTCGCGATCGGCCGCGCGACATTTCCCGGCCGCGCGTTCCTGAACGGCCTGCTGCTGTCGCCGCTCGTGATTCCCGGCCTCGTGCTCGGTATCGCGCTGCTGCGCTTCTTCGCGCTGATCGGCGCGACCGGCTCGTTCGCGTGGCTGGTGCTCGCGCACATGATCGTCATCACGCCGTTCGTGATGCGGCTCGTGCTCGCCTCCGTCGCCGGCCTCGACCGCAGCGTCGAGCAAGCGGCGTGCTCGCTCGGCGCCGATCCGTGGACGACGTTCCGCCGCATCACGCTGCCGATGATCGTGCCCGGCATCACCGGCGGCTGGCTGCTCGCGTTCATCAACAGCTTCGACGAGCTGACGATGTCGATCTTCGTCACGTCGCCGCAGACGGTCACGCTGCCGGTGCGCATGTACATGTACGCGACCGAATCGATCGATCCGATGATGGCGTCGGTATCGGCGCTCGTCATCTTCATCACCGCCGGCGCGATGCTGCTGCTCGATCGCGTGTACGGCCTGAACCGCATCCTGATCGGCCAACACTGATGTCGACTTCACCTTCAATCGATACCGCGGACGACGGCGCGCAGTTCGTGCGCGTCGCCGAACGCGAGCGCGCCGCCGTCGCGTTCACGCTCGACGGCCGACCCGCGCAGGCGCTCGCCGGCGACACCGTGCTCACCGCGATCCTCGTCGCGCAACGCCGCGTGCGCGTGAGCGAATTCAGCGGCGCGCCGCGCGCGGGCTTCTGCCTGATCGGCGCGTGCCAGGATTGCTGGGTGCGCACCGAGGCCGGCGCACGCGTGCGCGCATGCTCGACGCCGATCACCGAAGGCATGCGGATTCTCACGGGCGTGCCGCAGGCGGCGACGGGAGACACGCGATGACGAACGTCGCACTGCAACCGGTCATCGTCGGCGCCGGGCCGGCCGGCGTGCGCGCGGCCGAGGCGCTGGTCGACGCGGGGCTGCGCCCCGTCGTGATCGACGAGAACGCGCGCTGGGGCGGGCAGATCTACCGGCAGCCGCCGGCCGACGGCGCGTTCGCCCGCGGCAAACGCGTGCTGTACGGGTTCGAAGCCGCGAAGGCGGACGCCGTGCACCGGACGATGGCCGCGCTGCTGCCGCATGTCGACTACCGGCCGAATACGCTCGCGTGGGCATGCGGCGCGGGCCGCGTCGACACACTGCAGGACGGCCGCGAAACGACCGTGCCGTTCTCGCACCTGATCGTCGCAAGCGGCGCGACCGATCGCATGCTGCCGGTGCCGGGCTGGACGCTTGCAGGCGTCTATACGCTCGGCGGCGCGCAGGTCGCGCTGAAGTCGCAGGGCTGCGCGATCGGCAGCCGCATCGTGTTCGCGGGCACGGGACCGTTGCTGTATCTCGTCGCGTATCAGTACGCGAAGGCTGGCGCGCGGGTCGCGGCCGTGCTCGACACGAGCCCGCTGCGCCGGCAGGCGGCGGCCGCTCCCGCGCTGCTGCGCATGCCGTCCACGTTCGCGAAGGGGCTCTACTATATCGGCTGGCTGCGCGCGCATGGCGTCGCGATCGAAACGGGCGTCACGCTCGAACGCGTGCTCGGCGAGCGGCACGTCACGGGGCTCGCGTGGCATGCGGGCGGCGGCGACGCGCCGCCGCGGATGATCGACTGCGATGCGCTTGGCCTCGGCTTCGGGCTGCGTTCCGAAACGCAGCTTGCCGATCTCGCCGGTTGCCGGTTCCGATTCGATCCGCTCAATCATGCATGGCTGCCGGAACGCGACGCGGCCGGCCGCACGTCGGCGCGCGGCATCTACGTTGCGGGCGACGGCGCCGGCATCGCGGGTGCCGACGCGGCCGAAGCATCGGGCCGGCGCGCGGCGCTCGCGCTGCTCGACGACGCAGGCGTCGTGACGCGATCGCCATCGTCGGCCGGCAAACCCGATGCGGCGGCGCTGGAACGCACGCTTGCCCGGCTCGTCGCATTCCGCGCGGGCCTCGAAGCGGCGTTCGCGCCGCCGTCCGAGCTCGTCGCAGGCTGCCCGGACGACACGATCGTGTGCCGCTGCGAGGAGATCGACGCGGGCACGCTGCGGCGCTGCATCCGCGGCGGCGAGGCCACCGAAATGAACCGGCTGAAGGCGCTGACGCGCGCCGGGATGGGCCGCTGCCAGGGCCGCATGTGCGGCGACGCGACCGCGCTCGTACTCGCCGCCGAAACCGGTCGCCCGCTGGCGGACGTCGGCAGGTTGCGCGCGCAACCACCGGTGAAGCCGTTCCCGATCTCCGCCGCGCTCGCGGGCGACGACGTCGCGGCAATTCCCGACGAGGCACGCGATGAGTGAGATCCGTCACTACGATGTCGCGATCGTCGGCGGCGGCCTCGTCGGCGCGTCGGCCGCACTGGCGTTGACGCGGCGCGGGTTGCGCGTCGCACTGTTCGAGCGCCGCGACTGCGGTGCGCAGGCGAGCGGCGTGAACTACGGCGGCGTGCGCTGCCAGGGCCGCCCCGCCGAACAGTTGCCGCTCGCGCTGCGCGCGCGACGCATCTGGGATCGCCTGCCCGAGCTGATCGGCATCGACGGCGAGTTCGTCGTGTCGGGCCATCTGCGGCTCGCACGCAGCGAAGCCGATCTCGATGCGCTCGATGCGTACGCGACGCTCGCCGGCGAGCACGGCCTGCCGCTGCAGGTGATGCGCGGCGACGCATTCCGCCGCCGCTATCCGTGGCTCGGCCGCGCGGCACTCGGCGGCTCGCTGTGCGCGACCGACGGACACGCGAACCCGCGCATCGTGTCGCCCGCGTTCGCGCGTGCAGCGCGCGCGGCAGGCGCCGACGTCTTCGAACACACGCCGGTCGACGACGTCCGTCACGACGGCACGTGCTTTCACATCCGTGCGGGCGGCCGCGCATGCACCGCGACGTGGCTGATCAACTCGGCCGGCGCATGGGCGAACACGATCGCCGAACGCTTCGGCGAAGCCGTGCCGATGGAGCCGATCTACCCGAACATGTGGGTGACCGAACCGCTGCCGCCGTTCATCACGCACAACCTCGGCGTCTACGGCGGCGGCGTGTATGCGCGGCAGGTCGCGCGCGGCAACTGCGTGATCGGCGGCGGGCGCGGACGCGGCGACGGCGAGTTCGGCCAGCCGTCGGTCGACACGACGCGCGCGGTGATGCGCGATGCATGCGCGCTGCTGCCCGCCTTGCGCGACGCGCTGCTGATCCGCACGTGGAGCGGCGTCGAAGGCTGCACGCCCGACCACAACCCGATCATCGGTGCGAGCCGCACCACGCCGAACCTGCTGCATGCATTCGGTTTTTCCGGCGGCGGCTTCCTGCTCGCGCCGGGCGTCGGCGAAGTACTCGCCGACCTCGTCACGGCCGGCGCAACCGCCACGCCACTCGATGCATTCTCGATCGGCCGCTTCGCACCGCGAGCCACGCCGACCGCCCCTTTCCGTCAAGAGGAGACCCAACGATGAAACTGCTCGGAACGATCGCGGCGGCTGCCGCCCTCTGCATCGCAGGCGCCGGCGCGCCCGCATTTGCGCAAACGAAGACGATCTACGTCGGCATGAACGGCGGGCCGATGGAGAAGGCCTATACGAGCCAGGTGCTGCCCGACTTCGAGAAGGCGAACAACGTGAAGGTCGTCGTCGTGCCCGGCACGTCGTCGGACGTGCTCGCGAAGCTGCTCGCGAACCGCAACAAGCCGCAGATCCACGTCGCGTTTCTCGACGACGGCGTGATGGCGCGTGCGGTCAGCCTCGGCGTGTGCCAGAAGCTCGACGATTCGCCGGTCCTGAAGGAGCTGTATCCGTTCGCGCGGATGAAGGACGACGTCGGCGCGGGCGTGCAGCTCGGGATGACCGGCATCGCGTACAACAAGAAGCTGTTCGCGGACAAGGGCTGGGCGCCGCCGACGTCGTGGATGGATTTCGCCGATCCGAAATACAAGGGAAAGGTCGTGTTCCAATCCGCGTCGAGCAGCACGTTCGGGCTGCACGGCTTCCTCGCGATCAACCGGCTGCTCGGCGGCAACGAACAGAACGTCGAGCCCGGCTTCAGCAAGTGGGCGAGCACGGTGGGGCCGAACGTCGTCGAGTACATTCCGAACTCGGCGAAGATCTCCGAGATGGTGCAGACGGGCGAAGCCGGCCTGTTCCCGCTGACGCCGACCGGTGTCGGCGACCTGCAGGACAAGGGCATTCCGGTTGCGTATGCGAACCCGAAGGAAGGCCCGGTACTGTTGCTCGTCGATCTGTGCGTGGTGGCGAACAACCCGGATCCGCAGCTGGCGCAGAAGCTCGCGCAGTTCCTGCTGTCTGCGCCCGCGCAGACGAAGGCGGCTGACGCCGGCAAGCAGATCCCGACTAACCGCCTCGCGAAGATGCCCGCCGCGATGCAGCAAAGCCTCGGCAACATCGACGATCTCGTGCGCAAGGTGACGGTAGTCGACTGGACGGCAATCAACGCGCGGCGCGCGCAGTGGGATACGCGCTGGAACCGGCAGATCGAGCGGTGACGGGAGACGGCGTACGGGCGGCGTGGCAGACGCGGACGGCAGCAACGAGGTCGAACTAGGCTCCTTTATCGCTCTCGGCGGCCGCGCCAGCACCGCAAAGGCACCTCCGGTTTGCGTCGCCACGTGGCAGGGCGTTGAGCGACGTGTCGCTGAGCGCGCTGCCACATTGCGTGAAAGCCAGAAGCAATACACCGGGATGCGTTGAGATCGCGCTCGGCTTCAGGTCGAACATCCATGACCCGTCCAGCGAACACGACTACACGCGTGATCCGCGGCCGAGCGCTCGCGTGGGCATACGGCCGGGCTGGCCATGCTGCAATTTCCAGGTCAGCCTTCCTTCATCCACTCCGGCTCCACGTATTCCTTCACCCACATCCACTGACCCGGCTCAAACAAGTTCGTGTACTGGTTTCGCTCCGCTTGCTCGCGAAGGGTCAGCGTGCGGACATCGGGGAATTCATGTCCCTTCCGGATCATATGGACATCCGAACTGGAAGTCCTGGTGTATCCCTGCCAGATCCCCGTTTCAGGGCACAGCATGCCCGTACACAGATTCATCAGCCCGTATTTGTGGCGCTTCGCTTGTTGCTCTTCCAAACGGCGCTGTTCGCGTTCCTCCGGTGTCAAAATCTTGTATATGCGGCTTATCTCGACTATCCACAATTGCTGCGGAAGTGATCCATCCACCGGATTTATGTAACCAAGATCGACATCGATTGGAAACTTACTCCCTGGAACGTCTTTTGAGCGATAGCGAAAGGACTGCAAGTTGGGAGCATCGGGGGTGCGCCCCCTCATTTCATTTCCATATTCGCGATTCCCTCGAGAGTCAACCCAATAGTCCTCTAACTGGAGAAGCGACTTGATTTCCGTGTCAGGTAGATTGGCAACCCTTGTGTCAACGACAATTCTTACCCCAGCCGGAACAATTTTCACCTTATCGCGATCCTCACTGTAGTCCTCTGGATCGTCGCCAGTGGAAAATTCAATCTTCGTCCCGCGCAGCGCACGATTTTTGTATTTATAAAGAAACCCTTTTGCCGGATGGTGCGTCCATGTTGTGTAATTTGTTCCGAAGACAATATGCTCAGGATCGTATGGTGCATCATCGCGCAGGATCGCCATTGCTGTTTTAAGGATGGTGCGCAGCATGACACGCTGCTCTTCGTCGGTCGTCTGCATTTCAAATCCCTCCCCCAATGGCTTGAAGTGAAGCATCGTATCCTCCTGTGCATGTACCGGGGTTGCGCACGAAAGCACGATCAGGACGGTCCCAATAGGCTTGCACCACTTCCGCACACGCATAAGCATCTTCTTCATGTAACTGGCTCCGGTATCCATCTTCGAAATTCACCATCTTGGTCGCCATTTCTGGCGACACTCTCAACAGCTTGCACACCTCGGCCTGTGCAATTGGCACATCGGGTTTCACATAGGCTCCGCCCGTCTGATTTTGCATGTACGAAATCATCCAGTAATAATGGAAAACCAACATACGATGAAGTCCGGCGGCAACCCGTACATCATCGGGAATTTTCGCCTTCTCTGAGACCTCAAAAATCTCCTTTGGAGAGTCAGCCTTATATACTTTTATTGCCTGAGAGAAGATTACATAGTCGCTCGGATGTTGTTGAAGCAAGGCCATCATCCAGAATGTTTGCTGGCAATGTCGCGCTTCGTGATAAAGCAGGTCCGCGAAGGCCTTCAGGGTGCCGTCCAAGGCAGTCGCATTATTCGATGATGTAACGATTTTCGCGACTTCTCTCTCCTGGATAGCGATTACCCAGTATCTGCCAACAAATGACGCACTGACATCCGGGCGCATGTTGTATCTGGCTGCGCCTTCCGTTGCATTAACAATATCGATCGTGGGAGTCGCAGCATTTGATCTCATCCGGTCACCTGAAGAACCTCGTGGCAATCCAAACGGCCCCGCCGCAAGGGCGGTATTCAATACATTGCCAACCGCGAGAGCGATACTCTCTTTTGCCTCGTCCGATATCTCGCCGCTCAACGTATTGAACTTGCCCCACTCGATCCCAGTGAGTGCCTTCTTAATCGCCGCCGCATAGGCCTTTGTCACCGGATACTCGACATCCCGGCGCACCGGCATGTCCGGAGGCGTATCGCCGTGTTTAGCCCCGTCGATGAAGTGATGGAAGCGCAATCCGAAGTTGAGCGGGTCGCAGCTCGCGAACGCGGCCGGCTGACTCGCGGACGTCGCCCCCTGTTCCGGCGTGCTGACCTTCTTGCCCTTGATCGTTGTGGTGCGTTTGTCGGCGTTCGGCGCCCTGGCGGTGTATGGCGTCGTGTTATCGCGCACGATGGCGGCCCGGTTCACCGCAATCACCTTGTCCGGATCGCTCGCCGCCAGCAGCTCCACCGTGCCGAACGCGATGTCATGGCTCGTCACCACATCCGTTTCGCCCAGCTCGTTGCTCACGCCCTCTATCACGCGTCCGTTGTCGAGCGTGATCCGGTACGGCTGGTTCGGCAGTGCAAACCCGCTGTCATGCTCCAACAGCACGAAGTGCGCCGCATACTGCCCCGGATTGTCGGGCGTGACCGGCAGGCGCATCGGTCGCACCTGCGCTTCGTCTGTCTGGTGACTGCCTGCAAAGATCGTATGTTCGCCGGCCGTCCGCACCACGTAACCCTGATCGCTGATGCGAACCTCCGTACTGCCGGCGTGCAGCACGATTTCCTCTGCCGCATGCAGGTGGATACTGTCGGCCGTGCTCGTGATCCGGATTGCCTTCTTGGCGGTTACGTCGATACCATCGGTCCGCGCCTCGATGCGCACTTTCCCCGCTGCGGCGACGAGCGCCATGCCCGCCTTGTGCACGAACAGAGAGAACGCATTCGACACGCTCGCGAACAGCGAACGCCCCACGGCAATCCCGACATGCCGGCCGCTCGTGACCGCCACATCCTCTCCGCTCGCGATATGGGCGCTACGCTCGGCCGCGA
>NZ_QTPW01000046.1:0-42632 GCF_003857965.1 Burkholderia sp. Bp9031 | reverse complement strand
CTGTTGCGCTCGCTCGCGAAGGGCGAGGCGATCACGCAGGACACCTCCACCCTCGAGAACCCGGCGATCCTCGAGCAACTCGCCGAAGTGCGCTGATCGCGCCTGTTGCGCACGTTGTGCGTACGAGCCCCTGCGCGGCAATCCCGATTGTCCGCGCAGGGGCTTTTTGCTAAATAACGGCATGACCGTTCCGTCCCGTCCGGCGCCTGCCGCGCCGCCGCCCGTTCCCGAGCCGCTCGCGCGTGCCCATGCGCGCTATTGGCGCTTCAACGTCGTGCTGATCCTGGTGCTGATGGCGATCGGCTTCACCGTGTCGTTCGTCGTGCCGTTCTTCGCGCCCGCGCTCGCGGGTATCCGCTTCGCCGGTTTCAGCCTGCCGTTCTATGTCGGCGCACAGGGCGCGATTCTCGTGTATCTGGTGCTGATCGTCGTGTACATCGGCCTGATGCAGCGCGCGGACCGCACGCTGCGGCGCGCGTACGACGAGTATGCCGCGCACGCGGGCAATGCAGATCATGCCCGCTGATCCATGCTGACGCATCGACTGATTCGCGCGTACGCGCTCTACACGCTCGGCTTTCTCGGGTTCGTGCTGCTGCTGTGGCGCATCGAGCGCGCGACCGGGTCGGGCGTGTGGATCGGTTACGTCTTCCTGTTCGTGCCGATCGCCGTGTATGCGGTGATCGGGCTGCTGTCGCGCACGTCCGATCTCGTCGAATACTACGTGGCCGGGCGGCGCGTGCCGTCCGCGTTCAACGGGATGGCGACGGCGGCCGACTGGCTGTCGGCGGCGTCGTTCATCGGTCTCGCCGGCTCGCTTTACGCGACCGGCTACGATGCGCTCGCATACGTGATGGGGTGGACGGGCGGGTTCTGCCTCGTGGCGTTCCTGCTTGCGCCGTACGTGCGCAAGCTCGCACGCTACACGATTCCCGATTTTCTCGGTACACGCTTTTCGAGCACCGCCGTGCGCGCGCTTGCGGCCGGCGCGGCGATCCTGTGCTCGTTCGTTTATCTGGTCGCGCAGATCCAGGGGATCGGGCTGATCGCGACGCGCTTCATCGGGGTCGACTTTGCGATCGGCATCTTCTGCGGGCTCGCCGGGATTCTCGTGTGCTCGTTTCTCGGTGGCATGCGCGCGGTCACGTGGACGCAGGTCGCGCAGTACATCATCCTGATCAGCGCGATCCTGATTCCCGTGTCGCTGATCGCGATGAAGAACGGGCTCGGGCCGGTGCCGCAGTTCAATTACGGCAAGCTGATGGAGCGCGTGGCGGCGCGCGAGGCGCAGGTGCGCGATGCAGCCGAGGAGCAGCAGGTGCGTGACGCGTATCGCCGGCAGGCCGCAGTCGTCCAGGCGCAACTCGATCGCTTGCCAGGCTCGTATGCGGACGCACGCCGGCAACTCGTCGACCAGCTTGCGGACCTGCGGCGCCACAATGGGCCGCTGCGCGAGATCAACCAGCGCGAGCGTGAGCTGGCCGACTTCCCGCGCGACCCGACGGCGGCGCGCGTGACCTGGAGCCAGGCGCGCGACGACCTGCTGGCACGCGCCGAGCCGCCCGTGCCGATGCACGAGCCGTTTCCCGCCGCGAACGACGACGAGCGCAAGCCGCGCGAGCGGAATTTCCTTGCGCTGCTGTTGTGCCTGTCGCTCGGCACCGCGAGCCTGCCGCACATCCTCACGCGCTACAACACGACGACGTCGGTGGCGTCCGCGCGGCGCTCGGTCGGGTGGACGCTGTTCTTCATCGCGCTCTTCTACTTGAGCGTGCCGGTGCTCGCGGTGATGATCAAGTATGAGATTCTCACCGGCCTCGTCGGGCGACCGATCGCCGAACTGCCCGCATGGGTCACGCAGTGGCATCACTTCGAACCCGACCTGATCAGCATCGTCGAGGTGATTCGGGACGGCATCGTTCACTGGTCGGAGATCCAGATGCAGCCGGACATGGTCGTGCTGGCCGCGCCGGAGATCGCGGGGCTGCCGTATGTCGTGTCGGGGCTGATCGCGGCCGGTGCGCTGGCTGCCGCGCTGTCGACCGCGGACGGATTGCTGCTGACGATCGCGAACGCGTTGTCGCACGACGTCTATTACTGCATGGTCGCGCCGGATGCGTCGAGCCAGCGGCGCGTGACCATCTCGAAGGTGCTGCTGCTTGGTGTCGCATTGTTCGCGTCGTATGTCGCGTCGCTCAATACGGGGAAGATCCTGTTTCTTGTCGGTGCGGCGTTTTCGCTGGCGGCGTCCAGCTTCTTTCCGGTGCTCGTGCTTGGGGTGTTCTGGAAACGCACGACGACGCGCGGTGCGATCGCCGGGATGGTGACGGGGCTTGCGGTGTGCGTGTACTACATCGTGTCGACGTATCCGTATTTCACGCAGCTGACGGGCTTCGTGGGGCGGACGTGGTTCGGGATCGAACCGATCAGTTCAGGCGTGTTCGGCGTGCCGGCGGGGTTTGCGGTGGCGATCGTGGTCAGTCTGGTTGATCGGCAGCCGGATGAATATACGCGGGCGTTGGTGGATTACATTCGGCATCCGTGAGGGAATGTAATCGTGCACGTGGCGTCCTATTCTGTTCGCAAACGTTTCTGCTCGCTACTGTTTGTTTCGTAGAGAGTTATAGTGCTCCGTAATGAATTGAAGGTCTTCGAATAGCAAGGCAATGAAGAAACGGGGGAAGTCATGGAACCAGTGCAGGGGCAAGTCGCGTCTGCGGCGAGTGAAGATCAATCCATTTTCCAGAGTAACTTGCCGCTCTCCGAAAAACTGGAGCGAGCGCGGGTCGAGTTACTCGATTTGTCTGCACGTAACCGCCTGCTCAATGTGCCACGGGGCGCGCGAGGAGGGCGCTTCATCGAAGTCATCGATGAGAAGGTTGGCGAGATATTTCGGTTGCTGGTCCGAGAGGGGAAAACTTTCACTTTTTTGGCGGGGCGTGCCGCAGATACCAAGAATCTTGAATCTGTCGCGGCTAACGAGCTTGTCGCAGAGGGAGCGTCGAAACAACTACTTGTCGAACCCGATGAAATCGAGGAACTAGCCCAGCCAGAAGATGACAGTACGGACGAGCGAGGTGTTTTGCGACGACACGCCGATACACGCCTGCAAACCCGTTTGACCAGCAAGGGTCTCCAGAAGCGTCTCCTGGAACTTTATCTGGATGCACGCACGTTGGAGGAAGAGCAGGGTGTCAACGTACTCTTCTTGGCGATGGGGGCACTGAAGTGGGTCGATCCCAATAATGCAGAGAACATTCGTTACGCGCCGCTTCTGCTGGTCCCCGTTCAGCTTGATCGGGGTAATGCTGGTGAACGTTTCAACCTAAAGGCAAGGCAGGAGGACTTTGCGTCAAACCTTTCGCTCGAAGCTTATCTCGATCGAGTGCATGCGCTCCGTATGCCAGCTTTTGATGCGAGTGACATGTTCGATCCGCTTGACTACATGGAGCTGGTTCGGCAGAGCGTCGAGACAAAGGAAGGGTGGGAGGTATTCCCCGATCAGATGTCCGTGGGATTTTTCTCCTTCGCGAAATTCTTGATGTATCGGGATCTGGATCCAGCTGTTTGGCCGAAGGGTGCCGCGATAGGTGACCACCCTCTGGTCCGCTCGCTGCTGGCGGAGGGTTTTTCCGGCGGCGAGGACCTCGCACATGAGGATGCCAACATCGATGCGTTGGTCCCTCCGTCTGAAATGCTCCATATTTTGGATTGCGATAGCTCGCAGGCGCTGGCGATTCACGAAGTGCGGCGAGGCAAGAATCTAGTCATTCAAGGTCCACCCGGTACAGGTAAGAGCCAGACCATTGCCAACATCATCGCTGCAGCCGTCAAGGACGAGAAGAGCGTGCTTTTTGTGGCCGAAAAGATGGCCGCGTTGGATGTGGTAAAACGCCGCCTCGACGACAAAGGCGTCGGCGATGCTTGCTTGGAATTGCACAGTAACAAAGCGAACAAGCGCGCGGTATTGGATGAGCTGCGGCGCACGTGGGAATTGGGAGCACCCAAGGTTGCGGACCCAGGAAGTCTGTTCACGCGTTTGACCGAGGCGCGCGATAACCTCAACGCCCACGCACAGAAGCTGCACACCATCGATTCGAAATCGGAGCTATCTCCGTTTCAGGTAATTGGGCATTTGGTTCGCTTACGTGAGCAAGGTGAACGGCCTAATGACATTCAACTGGAAAGTCCGGAGCAGTGGGGTAAGGACGGTTTCGCTGCTCGCCAGGATTTGCTGGCAGATTTGGCGAGCCGTGTCATGGAGATTGGGCGGCCGGCCGATCATGCTTGGGTAGGTGTGGGATTGGCGGCGATCTCACCAATGGACGCGGAGCGTTTGGTCGCGCGTGTGCAGCGGCTACTCGAACAGGTCTTGGTGGAGCAGCCGAAGTTCGACGCTGCCGCGGGGCTCCTGGAACTCGAACCGCCGCTTCGTTTGTCCGACGTTCCGCCGATGGTGGAGCTGTTCCAGCGCGTTGCGGCGGCACCCAAGCTATCCGCGTCTGCCTTGGGACACGACGGTTGGAATACCCCAGATCCCATCTTGCATTTGCTCGAACTAGGTCAACGGTATGCGGTACAACGAGAGGCTTTGACCGGCCGAGTTGTCGAGGACGCATGGGACACAAACCTCGATGATACTCTCGGTGCCTTTACGGAACTTCCTGAGACTTTCGGTGCGGAGCAGTTCCAACGCCTTGCCCGGGTATCCGAAGAGTTGCCACGATTGCTGACCGAGGCGGCGGCGCTCGCTCGTCAACTAGGGCGAGAGCCGGGGTCCACGTTTGGAGACTTCCAGACGCTGGCCCGTATCGGTGAGCGAGTGGCGTCCGCGCCACCTGCCAGCCCGGAAACATTCGCGTCGGATCTGTGGGATGGCGGGATCGAGCGTGCCGGAGAGGTCGCTCAAGCCGTTGCCGACTTTGAGGTCGCCAAGGCTGCCATTGGAACTCAACTGACCGAGGCGGCATGGTCCCTCAGCTTGGCGCCTGCACGCGCGACATTGGCATCGCATGGCACGAGCATTTTTCGCTTTTTGAGCGGTGAATGGCGTGCGGCCAATCGATTGATCGGGTCCGTTCTTGCGACACCTAATCAGCCGCTTCTCGTCGTATTGGAACTATTGGATACGCTGGCTAAGGGGCAGGACGCGAAGAAGATTATCGAAACAGAAGACGCTTTGGGACGTAGCGCGTTTGGCGATGATTGGCGTGGGGCGAGATCGCAGTCGGCGCCGCTTTTGGCATTGGTCGAGTGGATGCGGTCCTTGAAAGGACTGGGCGCCGAGCCGCGATTGATCGCCGCACGCAGCCCGGAAAAGGCTGAGGTGGCGGCGCGATCCAAGCAACTCTGGTCTGTCTGTCAGCAGATAGAGCGTGGATTAAAAGAAGTATGGGAGGATCTTCTGGCGGCCCGGGATCAGGTATTTGGCGAAGTAGCAGCGGTGGAGCGTGCCGATTTACGTTCGCTGTTGCAGCTCGCGGTGCGATATACACGTGCGTATTCGGCAGCTGGCACACTAGTTCCTGATGGAGTCTCCAACGTTGGTGAAACCCGTGTCGTCTTGGAGGCTCTGGCTGCCGGACAACGCGATCGCCAAGCTGTGCGCGACGGCTTAATGCGAGGGCAGGCGGCTTTTGATGGTGAATGGCAAGGGGAGCAGTCTAACTGGGCGGCGCTGAAGTCTGCCGCGGACTGGATTGGACAGAACCTAGACATCCGGGCTTTAGCTGGTCGGATCGGCGAGCGAGAGCATCTAGCGTTTCGTGCCGACGCGTTGTCAGCATCACAGGCGATCATCCGGATCGGTTTTAAGGCTTTGGCTGACGAACTGCAATTGGATTTGGAGGCCTCCATTGGCGGCACGATCCTGGATGCAAGACTCGATGTACTGGTCTGGCGGCTGCAACGTTGGAGCGAAGAGCATGAGCAGCTCTTCCGCTGGGTGAACTACCGGGATCGCTCGGCGCGGGCTCGGGCTCAAGGGTGCAGCGATTTGGTGGCGCGCCTGGATGATGGCCGACTTGCACCGGACGCGCTGGCTCGTGCGTTCGAGATGGCCTATTTCGAGGCCACTTATGCGCGCATGGTTCACCTCGAGCCCGATCTTGCTCGATTTGATGGGGCTACCCATGGGCGCATTGTGCAGGAGTTTGTCACCCTGGACAGGCAGCGAATAGTTACCGCGAGCGCTGAAGTAGTGCGAGCGCATTACCAGAACGTTCCACCTCGGGATGGCGGTGCTCTGGGTCCGCTCGGCGTACTCCGGGGCGAGATTCAAAAAAAGAAAGGTCATATATCGCTGCGCAAGCTCGTGGAGAGGGCCGGTCCAGCACTACGGGCGCTCAAGCCTGTATTCATGATGAGTCCGCTGTCTGTAGCGCAGTTTCTTGTGCCGGGCTCGATGGAGTTCGATTTGCTGGTGATGGATGAGGCCAGCCAGATTCAGCCTGTTGACGCCTTGGGTGCGATCGCGCGTTCAAGACAGGTCGTTGTAGTTGGTGATCCAAAGCAGCTCCCGCCTACCGCCTTCTTTGCCAAGATGACCTCGAGCAACGAAGACGAGGATGACGAAGGAGCGACTGCGGTTGCCGATATCGAGAGCATCCTTGGTTTGTTCACGGCTCGTGGTCTACCTACTAGGATGTTGCGTTGGCACTATCGCAGCCGCCATCAGTCATTGATTGCGGTCAGCAATCGTCAGTTCTATGAGAACAAGCTTTATATCGTGCCGAGTCCATATACGGCGCAGGGTGGGAGGGGGCTGCGGTTTCATCATATACACGAAGGTTTGTTCGACGCGGGCAACAAGCGTAATAACTTGATTGAAGCGAAGGCAGTGGCACAGGCGATCGTTGCCCATGCGCGCACATATCCGAAGCTCTCCCTGGGCGTGGCAGCTTTCTCCGCCGCTCAGCGGCGCGCGATCATTGATGAACTTGAACTTCTGCGCCGCGGGTTGTCGCCGGAGGTTGAGGATTTCTTTAAGGCGCATCGTTCGGAACCGTTCTTCGTCAAAAACCTGGAAAACGTCCAGGGTGATGAGCGTGACGTCATCTTTATCTCTGTCGGCTATGGTCGATCTTTGCCTAACGGTCGAGTACCGATGCGTTTTGGTCCGTTGGGTACAGCGGGCGGTGAGCGGCGGTTGAATGTTTTGATTAGTCGCGCCAAGCAGCGATGCGACGTGTTTGCGTCCATGACGGATGAGGATATTGACCCGGCCTATGCAGCGGAGCGGGCGGGGGTCAACGCGTTTCGTATATTCCTCCAATATGCCCGCACGGGGCGCTTGCCGATGGCGGAGGTTACGGGGCGCGACCATGACAGCATTTTCGAAGCGCAGGTGGCCAATGCGCTCCGAACGAGGGGGTATGAAGTTCAGGCGCAAGTGGGCCTGGCTGGTTTCTTCATTGATCTGGCTGTCGTCGACGCTGAGCGACCGGGACGATTCTTGTTGGGTATCGAATGTGATGGTGCTGCTTACCACAGGGCACGCTCAGCTCGAGATCGAGATCGACTGCGACAATCAATCTTGGAGGAGCATGGTTGGACCATCCATCGGATTTGGAGTACGGATTGGTTTCAGCGCCCGACGGAGCAATTAGACGTGTTGATTCGTCGTATTGAGGCTCTCAAGGTTGATTTCGACGAACTGCAGGAAGACGTCGCGCTAACGGAGCAGTTGGATGCTGAGGCACCCTATGTGGAGCGGGAGGCGGTGACCGACGCAGAGGATGCCGCTGGTTTTGCGCCATATGAAGAAGTGACGTTGGTGCGCCCGAGCCATCTCGTCGAAGAACTGCATGAGGCGCCGCAGGGAGCGTTGACGGAATTGGTGGTCCAAGCTGTCCAAGTCGAGGGGCCGGTGCATCGGGACCACATCGTCACTCGGATGCGGGAGGCGTGGGGATTGAAGCGAACCGGCGGCCGAATTGAAGACGTGGTCGGCCGATCCATTGACATTGCAACGAAGACGGGCCGTATCACGCGATCGGGGGAGTTTCTGTCTACGCCTAACAGTGTGCCCGTGCCTCGCGATCGTTCAGGGGTCAATGCCATCGCCCTCCGTCGAGCCGATATGCTGCCGCCAGCGGAGATCGAAGCTGCTGCTCTTCAACTGATTGAAAGGAGTTTTGGTGCGACGCGAGATCAGGTTATTCAGGCCGTGTCGCGTGGATTTGGCATCCGCAATACGAGCAGTCAGGTACGAGGCGTGCTTGAACAGGCGGTCGATGCTTTGATTTCTCGACAGCAATTGAAGGAGGTCGCGGGGGTACTGACCGCCACGGATGAATCGAGGAGATCAACGTAATAGCGAAAGAGACGAAATTTCTGCGTACTGGAGCAATCGCGGGGGAGTAGGTTTATTCCACCGCGGTTCGTCTACGGGAGACATATAGTTTCTGTTTAGTTCGTACGTCAAGGCCAGGGCGTCTGCGAACCCGTCGACGTCGAGCCGCTGAATGGCCATTTGTTAGTCTCGCGAACCTCACGCGTCGTTTCCCGGGTCAGAGGCGGTGGGGTGGCTTAGAAGCGACTTGAAAACGACATTCTTTGGTGCGAGGCCGAACCCGCCACGCCTGCGCACGCTATCGCGGCGCATTGACGTCCATCATTCTGACGGGGCGAAAGGAAATCGCGAGGAAGGTGCTTGCTCTCGACGAGTGTGGTTTGAGCAAGGACAGCCCCGCCGACGATTGGCGGGCTCTTTGGCGGGGGGCAAACGAAAAACGGGCCGAGAGGCCCGTCTTTGCTAGTGTCCTGGCGGAGAGAGGGGGATTCGAACCCCCGATAGGCGATTAACCTATACACGCTTTCCAGGCGTGCGACTTAAACCACTCATCCATCTCTCCGGAAGACCAAGAGTATAGCAAACTCTGGCGGCCGCCCGCCACTCCCTTCGACGATCCACCGAAATCGGTCAGGAACTCCTTACAGCGGCCGCAGCGGCGCGCCCGCCTCGCCTCGAATGCCGACCCCGCGAGCGGGGTAGCGGGGTTCCCCGGTCTGGCGTCGCGTGGCGCGCGGCCCGAGTCTGTTATCTTCCCGGGCATCTCATTGCTTTCCCGCCGATTCTCCATGACTGACCGCATCGTCGCCGCATTCGATTTCGACGGCACCATCACGACCACCGACAGCTTCCGCCATTTCGTCCGCTACGCGGTCGGCACGCCGCGCTTCGCGTGGGCCGGGCTGCGTGCGCTGCCGTGGATCGCCGCGATGAAGGCCGGGCTGCTGTCGCGCGGCGACGCGAAGGCGAAGTTCGCGTGGTTTGCGTTCGGGGCGATCCGCGAGGACGCGCTCGATGCAGTGGCGCTGCGGTTCGTCGACAGCTATCTGCCGAACCTCGTGCGTCCGGACATGCTGGAACGGGTGCGCGAGCATCGCGCGCGCGGACACGAAGTCGTGCTGGTCAGCGCGTCGCCGTCGCTGTATCTGGAGAAGTGGGCGAGGACGGCGGGCATCGACACGGTGCTCGCGACGCGCCTCGCATTCGAGCGCGGCACGTTCACCGGGCGGCTGAACGGCGAGAACTGCTGGGGCCCGCAGAAGGTCGTGCGCTTGCGCGGCTGGTGGGGCAATCAGGCGCCCGGGAAACTGTTCGCGTACGGTGACAGCCGCGGCGACAAGGAAATGGCCGAGCTCGCGAACTGGGCGTGGATTCGCGGGCAGGGGCCGATGCCGCCGATCGGCGACTGATGGATCGACAGCGCCGGCGCCGCTATTACGCGTCGGCCCGCTGCCCGCCGTGCGTGCTGCGAGCCGGACGATACGCGCCCCAGCGATTCGCCCGCTTGAACGTGCCGACGTCGTTGAACCGCACGCCGACCTCACGCAGTGCCGCATGCGCGGTGCGCGCGGTCAGCTGCCGGATGTAGAACGGATCGCGCACGACGAAGTGATGGATCGCGTGCGTGCTGCCGAAGTTGAAGCAGAACAGCTGGAACGGCAGCATCCACCACGGGTTGAGTACCTGGGTCTGCTGGATCACGTTGCGCGAGTCGATGTCGCCGAAGTAATGCATGTTCGAGCTGACGAAATTGATGCAGAAGCTGCGCACGAAGTTCGGCCCGAGCCACACGACCGCAAGGAAATCGACGACGTGCATCACGCGCTCGACGACGGCCGGCACGGTCACCGCATAGCCGAACGCATGCAGCGCGAACAGGCCGGCGTGATAGACGATGAATGCGTGCCACAGCGCGTAGTACGCGTGACCGATCGGCATGTAGGACGACACCTGCTCGACGCGCAATTGCACGCGTTCGGACGCATCCCGCACCGGCTGCGCGGCGACATACTGCTTGACCTTGCGGCGCATCGCATCCGGCCGCAGCACGACGGCGAGCATTCCGTCCGCGATCATCAGCATCCGCTTCACACCCCAGCGCTCGCCGTTGGTGATGCCGAATTCCTCGAGATCCGATTCGCCGCCCGACACCTTGTGGTGATGCAGGTGCATGCGCCGGCGTGTCCACGGGTTGATCGTGCCCGGCCGCGTGAGCCAGCACAGCGCCATCATCAGGTGATAGGCCCACGGCGTCTTCCTGAAGTACATCAGATGGATCAGGTCGTGCTCGAGTTCGTGGATCAGCGACGCGACGAACGCGGCGACCGGCAGCGCGACGTACCATGCGATCGCGCCGCGCGCATACAGCCACGCGATCGCGAGCATCGCGCTCACCGACACGGCCATCACGGTCGCGCCGACGAGGTTCTGGTTGTCGAGCAGCGGAAAGCGCGCGCGGATCGAGTCGCTCGCGGCGTTGACCTCTCGACGGACATACGCGACCTTGTCGGCGTCGTGGAGAAAGACGGTTCGTGCGGGTTGGCTCATCGACCGGAATCCGTGCGGAAAGAGTGGGGTGCAATGCCGATGTGACAAGCATAGGCGTGCCCCGTTGCGCACGCGAGGGCCGCCGGTGCCAATGATGGTGTCATTTCGGGCCGCGATGGCTGGTGCACGAGCGCCCGATGCAGCCTCGTGCGGCTAGAGTGCCGCCGTGGTGTCATTGCGGGCCAGCGACGCTACAATCCGCCGAAACCGCTCCGGAGTCCGCCGCATGGCCCTGTCCGTTCCGGATGCCGCGCGCCAGCTGAACAAGGCGACGGTATCGTCCGCGTATGCACTGTTCATGCTGATGCTCGCCGAGGAGCGCGGCATCGATGGCGGCCGCATTCTCGCCGGCTCGGGCGTCGAGCGCGACCGGCTCGCCCAGCCCGATGCGCGCATCACGCCGCTGCAGCAGGCCGCGATCGTGTTCAACCTGCTCGATGCGACCAACGATCCGTCGATCGCAATCGAGATCGGCCTGCGCAGCAGTCTGACGAAATCCGGGCTGATCGGCTTCGGGCTGATGAGTTGCGCAACGCTCGGCGAGGCGATCGCGCTCGGCATCCGTTATTTGCCGACGCGCGTACCGTTCTTTTCGGTGAGGCTCGCGCAACTCGACGGGATCGTCGACATCGACGTGCTCGAGGCGTTTCCGCTCGGGCGGCTGCGCCAGTTCGCGGTGGAGAACTTCCTGGTCGAGACGGCGATCCTGTTCAACTCGCTGCTCGATCCCGCGCCAGGCCGCACGTTGCAATCGCGTGCGGAGCTGCATTTCGAATGGCCCGAGCCGCCGTGGTTCGAGCGCTATCGGGCGCGGCTGCCGCGCTGTCATTTCGACGCGCGTGCGAACCGTATCCGCTGCGACGCCGCGCTGCTCGACGAGCCGATCGGCACCGCGAACGCGCAGACGGCGCAGATGATCGTCCAGCAATGCGAGGCCGAGCTCGCGCGGCTCGGTTATGCGGAAAGCATCGTCGAGCGCGTGCGCAACCTGCTGATCTGCGGCGAGGCCGGCTATCCATCGGTCGACGCGGTCGCGCGCGAACTTCACGTATCGGCGCGTACGCTGAAACGCAAGCTCGCGGAATTCGGCGCGACCTATTCGGCGCTGCTCGACGAGATCCGGCTGCGCGATGCGCTCCGCTTGCTCGAGGGCACGCGCCTGCCGGTCGACGAGATCGCGGCGCGGGTCGGCTATACCGATCGCGCGAATTTCACGCGGGCGTTCAAGCGCTGGACCGGCGTCGCGCCGAGCGAGCGGCGCTGATTGCGCGCCGGGCGGCGCGGGCAGGTGCCGGCCGTGTGCCGCGACGTCAATCCATCGATCCAGCGGCCATGCGACCGATCAGATCAGACGATCGCAACCCAGTTCGCCCCGCGGCCGCCCGGCACGCGCGCGCGCAATGCCAGCGTGCCGTCGTGCTGCGCGATCGCGTAGACCGACACATGTTCTGACTGTTCGCCGCACGCGACGAGCCAGCGTCCCGACGGATCGATCGCGAAGCCGCGCGGTTGCGTTTCGGTGGCCGTCGCGTGCGCGGGTTCGAAGCAGCCGTGCGCATCGCGGCGATAGCAGAGCAACTGACTCGACGTGCGTTCGCCGACATACGCGAAGCGCTCGTCGGGCGTCAGGTGGAGATCGGCGGCCCACACGGCGGGCTCGGTCGGCGCGGGCGGGCGCGCATGGCCTTGCGCGAGATCGGCGATGGCCGGGTGGCGCGCGCTGATCTGTGCGTCGCCGAGGCGGCCGCTTTCGGCGTCGCGCGCGAAGGTCGCGAGCGTGGCCTGGAACTCGCTGACCGCGACGAGCGCACGGCCGTCGCGCGCGAAGCGCAGGTGGCGCGGCCCGAAGCCGCCCGGCACGCGCGTTTCGCCGTGTTCGAGCGCACGCAGGCCGCCGGCATCCTCGACGAGCGCGAACGTGAAGATCCGGTCGGAGCCGAGCGAGCTGACATACGCGAACCGGTTGTCCGGCGACACGACGACCGCGTGCGCGTTCGCGATGCCGTGCGCGACCTGCAGCGGCGCACCGTCGCCGTCGCGCATGCGGGCGGCGTCGTAGAGGCTCAGCGAATTGCCGCCGTACGACGCGCCGAGCAGCCAGCGGCCGCTGCGGTCGAGCGACAGGTACGCGTGGCTCGCGTCGATCGCGGTTGCACCGATGCGTGCAAGCGCGCCGGTACTCGTCGCGACGCGGAACGCGACGATCGTCGGCTGCTCGCCGCGCGTCGCGACGTACAGCCGCGCGCGATCGGGCTGCACGGCGATGGGCATCGCGACGTCGCCGGCCGGGTAGCGGGTGAGCGGCGCGAGCGCGCCGTCGGGCGCGAGCGAGAACGTGGCGAGGTCGCCGTCGGCGGCATTCGAGACGACGACGGTCAGGCGGTCAGTGTTCGGCATGGCGGAGCATCGCGGTGTTCGTGAAGGACTCGTCGGCCGGCAGGCCGCGCGGCGGATCGCTGCGCCGGTGCGTGCGAGCGAACAGCGCGGCGACCGCGGCGACGAGGGATGCGATCGCGAGCGCATACAGGCCGCCCGTGATCGAACCCGTATGTTGCTTCAGATAGCCGAATGCCGTCGGCGCGACGAAGCCGCCGAGGTTGCCGATCGAGTTGATCAGCGCGATCACGGCCGCGGCCACGCGCGTGTCGAGATAGCCCTGCGGGATCGGCCAGAACAGCGACGACGCGGCCTTGAAGCCGAGCGCGGCGAAGCAGATCGACGCGAACGACCAGACGGGATCGTGCGAGGTCGACGCGAACAGCCCGCACGCGGCGAGCACGAGCGCGAACGACAGCCAGCGCTGCGGATGCTTCCACTTCGCGGACAGCACCGCGAAACCATACATCGCGCCGATCGCGATCATCCACGGAATCGTGTTGTAGAGGCCGACCTGGAAGTCGGTGAGGCCGCCCATCTTGCGGATGATCGTCGGCAGCCAGAAGGTGGCCGCGTAGATCGTCAGCTGGATCGCGAAATACAGGAAGCAGAACAGCATGATCTGCGGGTCGCGCAGCAGCGTGGCGGCCGATACCTGCACCTTCGAGCGCACATCGCGTGTCGCGCGCTCCGCGTCGAGCGCGTTCTGGAGTGCCGCGCGTTCGTCGGCGCTGAGCCACGTCGCGTCGCGAATATGTGATTTCAGCAGCAGCCAGCTTGCGCCGCACAGCGCGACCGAGAACATTCCTTCGATCAGGAACATCCATTGCCAGCCCTGCAGGCCGAAGCCGTGGATCGACAGTAGCGCGCCGGTGACGGGCCCGGACAGCACCGACGCGAACGCGGAACCGCCGAGGAAGATCGCCATCGCCTTGCCGCGTTCCTGCGGCGGCAGCCATTGCGACAGGTACAGCACGACGCCGGGGAAGAAGCCGGCCTCGGCCGCGCCGAGCAGGAAGCGCAACACATAGAACGACGTGTCGTTCCACACGAACGCCATCGCGGCCGCGACGATCCCCCACGTCGCCATGATCCGCGCGAGCCAGATGCGTGCGCCGTAGCGCTGCATCAGCAGGTTCGACGGCACTTCGAACAGCGCGTAGCCGACGAAGAACAGGCCGGCGCCGAGCCCGTACGCGGCCGCGCCGATGCCGATCGACGCTTCGAGGTGGCGATCGACGAAGCCGACGTTCACGCGGTCGATGTAGTTCGCGATGAACATGATCAGCACGAGCGGCAGCACGTGCCATTTCACTTTCGAGATGGCGGACGCGAGCGGGTCGCGGCCGGACAGGGCGGGCGAGGTCAAGGGAGTCTCCGGTCGGACGGCGAACGGGGCGGTGGCCCGCGTCGGCATCGGGGGGATTTAAGTAGTATGTCGTCGTATGACATGGTACGCCTGAGATGACGGCCTGACGTCGCGGGTTTACCCGAAATATGCCCAAATAATGGGGAATATCATGAGGATGGTATCGGAGTCAATCACATCTGATGACGTATGACGTCGGTTGGCAGTCCGCCGGCGCAGGGTGTTGCTCAGTGCTCTGAAGGGATTCGCCCCCAAGGCATTCGGCCGGCTTCCCGCGGCGAGCGCTACGCCATCGACACGACGCTGTTCAGCAGCGTCTTCACGAGTACGGCCTGCCGCGTCGCGCCCGTCTTCGCGAAGATGCCGCGCAGGTGCGCGCGGGCGGTGTTCTTCGTGATGCCGGTCGCGGCGGCCGCTTCGTCGAGCGTCAGGCCGTCGACGAGCAGCAGCGCGATCTCGGTTTCCATCGGCGTGAGCCGGAACAGCCGGTGCAGCATGTCGCGCGAGGTCTGCGGCGACGACGCCGGATCGCGCACGAACACCGCGACGGCCGGCCGGTGCTGGCGGTCCTCCGCGCCGCGATACGGCGCGAGCGGGCGCAGCAGCACGTTCAACGGCATCGCGCCGCCGGGGCGCGACAGCGTGGTGGCCTCGATGCGACCGAGCGCGCCCGCGCGGAAATGCTCGAGCGCGGCCTGCAGCGCCTTCTGCAGCCGGCGCTCGTCGAGCGGGCACGACGCATGAAGCCGTTCCTGGCGCAGGCACAGGCCGTCCTGCTGCTCGATCAGCCGCTCGGCGATGCGGTTGTGCTTGATCACTCGGCCGTCCTCGTCGAGGATCGCGGTGCCGACGTCGAGCCTGTCGACCGTGCCCGCGTACAGCGCGCGCTCGGCGTCGAGCACATCGAGCGCCGCGTGCAGTTCGACCGCGCGCTGCAGGTGCGGCAGCAGCGTCGCGACCTGCGCGCGTTCGGCCGCGTCGAAATCGCGGCCGCGATGCGCGCGGCTCACGAAGAACGCGCACTCGACACCGCGCTCGCCGCGCAGGTTCGCGCCCAGGATGAAGCGCAGGTCGAGCGGCTGCAGGTACTGCCGGTAGAAATCGTGCGAGCACCACCGGGTGGCGCCGAACAGCCCGTCGGCCGTGAACACCTGGCCGGGCGGCTGGTCGAGAAACGGGCACAGTGCGTAGAACTGCTCGCTGTACGATGGCTCGCCGGGCAGCAGCGGGCCATGGGCCGATGCGTTGATGATGAGCCCGCGCCGCGAGCCGCCGGGGTTGCGCAGCACGAGCGTCGTGAAGCTCGCGTCGAGCCGCGCGCGCATCGCTTCCAGGAAGCCCGCCCACGGCGTCGTTTCGGACGGGCCCTGATAGATGAGCCCGAGCCACGCGCTGAGTTCGCGGGCCGTCCATGCCGCGTCGTCGAAACCGTCGTGTGCGGCCGTGTCATCGGGCGCCAGCGCGATCCGCATGCTCGTGTTCTCCTGGGTCGAGGTGAATGCTTCCGGCCCAGCATACCGACCGGCCAGCGGCCCGCGTCATCCGAACGGAGTAGACGGCGCGGGCCGTGGCCGTGCGGCGGTGCTTGTGCTGCCTTATGTCGCCGATACCGCTGATACCGCGCGTTCGCGCAGCAGGTACGCGACGATGCGGTCCGCCGCGGCTTCCGGCGACTCCGTCACCGTATCGACGCGCAGTTCGGGCTGCGCGGGCGGCTCGTACGGCGAGTCGATGCCCGTGAAGTGCTTCAGCTCGCCCTTGCGCGCCTTCTTGTACAGGCCCTTCGGATCGCGCTCCTCGGCGACCGCGAGCGGCGTATCGACGAACACCTCGACGAACTCGTCTGGGCCGACCAGCGCGCGTGCCATCTCGCGTTCGGCGCGGAACGGCGAGATGAACGACACGAGCGCGATGAGCCCGGCATCGAGCATCAGCCGCGCGACTTCGGCCACGCGCCGGATGTTCTCCACGCGATCGGCCTCGGTGAAGCCGAGATCGCGGTTGAGTCCGTGCCGCACGTTGTCGCCGTCGAGCAGGTAGGTGTGCTTGCCGAGCGCATGCAGCCGCTGTTCGACGAGGTTCGCGATCGTCGACTTGCCCGCGCCCGACAGCCCGGTCAGCCACACGATGCGCGGCGTCTGCGCCTTCTGCACCGCGCGCGCGTCGCGGTCGACGTCGACGGCCTGCCAGTGCACGTTGTGCGCGCGGCGCAGCGCGAAGTGCAGCATCCCGGCGCCGACCGTGTCGTTGGTGAAGCGGTCGATCACGATGAAGCCGCCGGTGTGGCGGTTCCGGTCGTACGGATCGAACGCGACCGGCCGGTCGAAGCTCAGGTTGCACACGCCGATCTCGTTCAGTGCGAGCGTGCGCGCGGCGAGATGCTCGCGCGTGTTCACGTCGATCTTGTACTTCGGCGTCGCGCAGGTCGCGCCGACCGTCTGCGTGCCGAGCTTCACGAGATACGGCCGGCCCGGCAGCAGCGGTTCGTCGTGCATCCACACGAGCGTCGCCTCGAACTGGTCGGCCACCTCCGGCGGCGCGTCGGCACGCGCGATCATGTCGCCGCGGCTGATGTCGATTTCGTCGGCGAGCGTGAGCGTCACCGCTTCGCCGGCGCGCGCGACGTCGGCTTCGCCGGCCGGCGTGATCACCGACGCGACGCGGCTTTCCTTGCCGGCCGGCAGCACGCGCACGCGTTCGCCGACGCGGACTTCGCCCGACACGATGCTGCCGGCATAGCCGCGGAAGTTCAGGTGCGGACGGTTGACCCATTGCACTGGCAACCGGAACGGCTCGTCGCGCGTCACGCGCTCGACGAGCGGCAGCGTGTCGAGATGCTGCATCAACGTCGGGCCCGCGTACCACGGCATCCGCGCACCTGGCGCGATCACGTTGTCGCCGCGCAGCGCGGACATCGGAATGCTGACGATATCCGCGAGACCGAGCTCGGCCGCGAACGCGCGATACTCGGCGTCGATGCGCTCGAACACCGTGCGGTTGTAGTCGACCAGGTCCATCTTGTTGATCGCGAGCACGACGCGCTTGATGCCGATCAGCGCGACGAGGTGGCTGTGGCGGCGCGTTTGCGTGAGCACGCCCTTGCGCGCGTCGATCAGGATCACTGCCAGATCGGCGGTCGACGCGCCGGTGATCATGTTGCGCGTGTACTGTTCGTGGCCGGGCGTATCGGCGACGATGAACTTGCGCCGCTCGGTCGCGAAGAAGCGGTATGCGACGTCGATCGTGATCCCTTGTTCGCGCTCGGCCGACAGGCCGTCGACGAGCAGCGCGAAATCGAGCTCGCCGCCTTGCGTGCCGACCTTCTTCGAATCGGCCTCGAGCTGGGTGAGCTGATCGTCGAACAGCATGTTCGATTCGTAGAGCAGGCGGCCGATCAGCGTGCTCTTACCGTCGTCGACGCTGCCGCAGGTGATGAAACGCAGCAGGTCCTTCATCTGCGCATCGTCGGCGTGCATGTCGGGCGTCGCGTGCGTGCGCGTGTCGGGCGCGGTGAGAACGTGTGCCATCAGAAATATCCCTCCTGTTTCTTCTTTTCCATCGAACCGGCCGAATCGCTGTCGATCAGCCGTCCCTGGCGCTCGGACGTGCGCGTGTCGCGCATCTCCTGCAGGATGTCGTCGAGCGATGTCGCGTCACTGTCGATCGCGCCCGTCAGCGGATAGCAGCCGAGCGTGCGAAAGCGCACCTTGCGCATCTGCGGCACTTCGCCTTCGCGCAGCGGCAGGCGTTCGTCGTCGACCATGATCAGTGCGCCGTCGCGCTCGACCACCGGCCGTTCCTTCGCGTAATAGAGCGGCACGATCGGAATATCGTGCAGCCGGATGTACTGCCAGATGTCGAGTTCGGTCCAGTTGGAAATCGGGAACACGCGCAGGCTTTCGCCCTTGCGCTTGCGCGCGTTGTACAGCGACCAGAGTTCGGGACGCTGGCGCTTCGGATCCCAGCGATGCTGCTCCGAGCGCAGCGATACGATGCGCTCCTTCGCGCGCGATTTCTCCTCGTCGCGGCGTGCACCGCCGAACGCGGCGTCGAAGCCGTAGTGGTCGAGCGCCTGCTTGAGCCCTTGGGTCTTCCACACGTCGGTGTGCACGGCCGAGCCATGCGTGAACGGATTGATGTCGTTCGACACGCCATCCGGGTTCACGTGCACGCGCAGGTCGAGGCCGAGGCGCTCGGCCGTCTCGTCGCGAAACGCGATCATCTCGCGGAACTTCCACGTCGTATCGACGTGCAGCAGCGGAAAGGGCGGCCTGGCCGGGTAGAACGCCTTCATCGCCAGATGCAGCATGACCGAGCTGTCCTTGCCGATCGAATAGAGCATCACCGGGTTTTCGCTTTCCGCGACCACCTCGCGCATGATGTGGATGCTTTCGGCCTCCAGTCGCTCCAAGTGGGTCAACATCGTTCGTCTCCTTGTTTCATGCCGGCGCCGCGCGACATGTGCGGCGTTTCGTGCATGACGCCAAGGTATCGAGCGAGGGTGATGCCGCTCTTCGTCCGGGTGGACTAGGGCCTGTTCCGGCCAGCCCTACAAGTCATTTTTTCGATCAGGGGAACGTGCGTTGCCGGCCGCATTGGGGCGTCGCGCGTCGCTGGTTTGGCTCGGCCAAACGGCACTCCGCGCTCCTTGCACTGCGTCCGGCAACGCACGTTCTCAAGTCCGTCATTGGCCGGAACAGGCGCTGCCCCGGCGCGGCCGTGCAGCGGATCTTTCCTTAGTCCACCCGGACGAAGTGGCGCGCGCGGCGCTCGCTTAAGGTGAGCGCTCGACCATCGGCGGAGACGACACATGACGGACGACACACGTGCCACGCAATTGCTTTCGGGCCAGACCTGGGCCGATTTCTGCGACACCCTGAAACGCAGCGGACAGCAGATCCTGCGCGCCGAGGCGCCGGACGATCCGCTTACGCGTGCGGAAGGTTTCCGCTATCTGAGCCGGCTGATGCGCATCGCGCTCGAAATGCACGTCGAGTTCGCGGACGGCGCGTGGCCCGGCTTCTTCTCGCCGTCGCACGAGACCGCGAAGATCGGTGCCGACAATCCCGACAACCTGTACCAGTACGCGCGCCTCGACGGCCGCTGCGAATATCGCGTGACGGGGCAGCGCGGCACGGTCGCATACCTGAGCTTCGGCACGCAGAAGGGCGGCTACGAGACGGACGGCAAGATGCTGCAGACAGGCTTTCTCGATGCGAAGCAGCTCGAGATCGCACCGGACGGCAGCTTCGAGATCGGGCTGAGCGAGACGCCGCGCGCGGGCAACTGGGTTCGCATGGAGCCGGGCACGAACGCGCTGCTGGTGCGCCAGACTTTCCTCGACCGGCGCGCGGAGACGCCGGCGCAACTGAAGATCGCGCGCATCGGTGCCGACGATCGCCCGGCGCCGCTCGATGCGCTCGCGCTGCAGGGCGGCCTCGCGCGCGCCGCGCAGTTCGTCGAGCAGACGTCGAAGCTGTTCGCCGACTGGGCCGCGAGCTACGGGGCGCACGTGAACGCGCTGCCGCCCGCGGACCAGGCGCTGTGCCAGGCGGTCGGCGGCGATCCGAACATCTACTACTACCACTCGCGCTGGTCGCTGGCCGACGACGAGGCGCTCGTGATCGACGTCGACACGGTGCCCGACTGCGATTTCTGGAACGTGCAGCTCAACAACTACTGGATGGAGTCGCTCGACTACCGGCACTTCGACATCTGCGTGAACAAGCACGGCGCGCGGCGGAATGCCGACGGCGGCGTGACGGTGGTGGTCGCCGCGTCGCGGCCGGGCGACGCGAACTGGCTCGATACGGCCGGGCATCGTACCGGCACGATCTGCTGGCGCTGGGTCGGCGCCGCGCAGCCGGTGCATCCGCGCACGCGCGTCGTCAAGCTCGCCACGCTGAAGGAGGCCGCATGAACGCGCCGCTCGACCCGATCCGCCCGCAGTTCGACGCCGACGGGCTGATCGCCGAGGCCGTGTCGCGCACCAGCGGGCTCACCGCGATCGGCGACGGGCCGTATCGCGACGCGCTCGACGTGATGTGCGCATCGCTGGTCGACGATGCGAACCTGTCCGCGCGCGGCGTGGAGATGATGCGCGAGAAGCTCGTCGGCCAGCTCGTGAACAGGCTCGTCGTCGAGGATTACTTCCGTCGCCATCCGGAGATCGCCGACATCGAGATCGACGATCCGCTCGTGATCGTCGGGCTGCCGCGCACCGGCACGACACTGCTGCAGCGGCTGCTCGCCGTCGATCCGCGCTTTCATTCGGCCGCGTGGTGGGAGACGCGCTATCCGGCGCCGCTCGCCGGCGAGACGCTCGACGCGCCGACCGTGCGCATCGCGCGCGCGCAGGCCGAGGTGGCGACGATGATCGACTGCATTCCGCAGATCCTGACAATTCATCCGCTCGATGCGATGCTTGCCGACGAAGAGTTCATGCTGATGGAGCATTCGTTCGTGTGCGCGATGGATTCGTACGCGAACGTGCCGACCTACACGGCATGGCTCGCGAAGCAGGACCTGACGCCGGTCTATGTGTACCTGAAGCGGATGCTGCAGTTCCTGCAATGGCAGAAGGTGCAGCGCGGCGTAGCGCCGGCCGAGCGCTGGCTGCTGAAGACGCCGCAGCACCTGCATGCGCTCGACGTGCTGTGCCGCGTGTTCCCGCGCGCGCAGGTGGTGCTCACGCACCGCGACCCGGCGAAGACGATTCCGTCGATGGCGAGCATGGCGCACACGCTGTGGCAGATGTATGCGGACGACCCGGATCCGCGCACGGTCGGCGCGCAGTGGAACGCGGGGATGGCGCGCGCGATCGGCGCGGCGATGGCGGCGCGCGACGCGCTGCCGGCCGAGCGGTTTCTCGACGTGCGTTTCGAGGACACCGTATCGAATCCGCTCGGCGTCGCGCAAGCCGTGTACCGCTTTGCCGGCATGCCGCTCGATGCACGGCAGCGCGCGGCGATGACGGACTGGATGGCGCGCAATGGCCGCGACAAGCGCGCCGCGCACGACTATTCGATCGCGCGCTTCGGCTTCACCGATGCGCAACTGGCGCGCGACTTCGCCGCGTATCGCGCGCGGCACCTGCAGGCGGCCGGCTGACGGCGCACGCGTGGGACCAACGACAACCAGGAGACAAACCATGTTGCTGAAGGACAAGATCGTCGTGATTTCCGGGATCGGGCCGGGGCTCGGTGTGAAGCTTGCCGTCGAGGCGGCGCGCGAGGGTGCGTGCGGCGTCGTCGTCGCGGCACGCACGATGGAGAAGCTCGACGATGCGGAGGCACGGATCCGCGAACTCGGTGTGGCGTGCGACGTGCTGAAGGTGCGCACCGACATCGCCGAGCGCGCGCAGTGCCGCCGGCTTGCGACGCAGGCGGTCGAGCGCTTCGGCCGGATCGACGCGCTCGTGAACAGCGCATTCGTGCACGGCACGTTTCCGGAGGCGGTCGAGGAAGCCGATCTCGACGGCTGGCGCGCGGTGTTCGACACCAATGTGTTCGGCACGATGACGCTCACGCAGGAAATCGTGCCGCACATGAAGCGGCACAAGCGCGGCGCGATCGTGATGATCAACACGCAGGCAACCCGCAAGCCGTTTGCAGGGGAATCGGGCTACGCTGTATCGAAGGGCGCGCTCGCGGTTGCGGCAAAATACCTGGCGCGCGAGCTCGGCGTGCACGGAATCCGCGCGAACAGCATCCACATGGGGTGGATGTGGGGCGTGCCGACGCAGACGTATTTCCGGCAGGCGGCAGCCGAGTACGGGATGACGGAGGAGGAGATCGTCGCGCCGATCGCATCGAACATCGCGCTCGCGAAGCTGCCGACCGACGACGATTGCGCACGCGCGGCACTGTTTCTCGCGTCGGATTATGCGAATGCGGTGACCGGCGCGACGCTGGATGCGAACGGCGGCGATTTCATGCCCTGAGGATGGAGCAACGAATCATGCAGGCAAACCAACAGGGACGGCATTTTTTCGCGTTCAACGGCGATGCGGACGGCCTGTGCGCGCTGCAGCAGCTGCGGCTCGCGGAAGGCGAATGCGGCACGCTCGTGACCGGCGTGAAGCGCGACATCAAGCTGCTCGAGCGGATCGATGCGCGCTCCGGCGAGCGCGTGACCGTGCTCGACGTGTCGCACGACCAGAACCGCGACGCATGCGCGCGGCTGTTGCGCGACGGCGCGGCGGTTCGCTACTTCGATCATCACTTCGCCGGCGAGCTGCCCGGCGCTCCGCGTTTCGATGCGTATATCGACACGGGCGCCGACGTTTGCACGAGCGCGCTGGTGAACCGCTATCTCGGCGGCCGCCATGTGCGCTGGGCGATCGTCGCGGCGTTCGGCGACGAGCTGCCGGCGCTCGGCGCCGCGCTCGCGCGCGAACAGGGGATCGGCGAAGTCGAACGCTGCACGCTGGCCGAACTCGGGCTCTACCTGAACTACAACGCATACGGCGACTGCGTCGGCGACCTGCATTTCGATCCGGCGGTGCTGGCCGATGCGATGCTGCCGTGCGTCGATCCGCTCGACTTCGTGCGCGGCACGCCGGTGTTCGCCGCGCTGCGCGACGGCTATCGCGACGACATGGCGCGGGCATGCGCGCTTGCGCCGCTGCGCGACGTGCCGGGCGCGACGCTGATCAGGATGCCGGATCATCCGTGGGCGCGACGCGCGACGGGGATGCTCGCGAACGAGCGGATGCGCAATGCGCCGCATGCGGCGCTCGCGGTGCTGTCGCCGCGTGCGCAGGGCGGGCTCGTGGTCAGCGTGCGCGTGCCCGACGGCCGGCCGCTCGGCGCCGACGAGTTCTGCCGCGGCTTCCCGACCGGCGGCGGGCGCAAGCGCGCGGGCGGCATCAACCATCTGCCGGAAGCCGAGTTCGACACGTTCGTCGAGCGTTTCGAAGCGGCGTTTCGTCTCGACTGACCCGAGGGCCAGCGCCGCGCGCACCGTGCAGCGATGCCGCGGCGCGCGCGGCGCACCGCTTCAGCCGGTCGCGTTCGCGAGCACGGCCGGCACGTTGTGGTCGTAGCAGCGTTCCTCGACGCGCTCCGCGATGCGCCAGCCCTGCGCGGTACGCACGAACCGGTCGACGTACCACAGGCCGAGGAACATCATCTGCGTGCCGCCGTCCGGCAGCACGACTTCCATCGGATTGAAGCAGATCGTGCGGCCGCGCGCGGTGTCGCCGTCGAGCGTGATCGACAGGTTGCCGACCATGTGCTGGTACTGCGGAAACTGCGGCAGCACGGTGCGCAGCCACGCCTTCACATCGGCATAAGTGCCGGCGATGCCGCCCATCGCGCGATAGTCGATCGCCGCGTCGCGCGTGAACACCGCATCGAGCGCGTCGAAGTCGCGCGCATCGATCGCGCTCGAATACGCGACGATCAGCTCGCGGATGTCATGATGGTCGGAGAGGGTCTGCAGATCGGGCATCGGCGGTGCTCCGTCATGCGCTTTCGCGGCGGCGTGCCGCATGTAGCGCTTCCGCGCGCTGCTTCACGTCGCGCGCGCATTGGTCAAACCCCTGTTTCACCCAGCCGCCGTGCTCGCGCATGATCGTTTCCGCGCTGATGCCAAGAAACTGGTCGGTCGTGAAGTAGCGGCAATGCTCGGCGCCGTCGGCTTCGACGTACTGGTCGCGGCGCGCGGCGTCCTTGTTGTCGTCGGTCGGGCGCTGTTCCCATGACAGCAGGCGCTCGGGCTCGCGCGCGACGAGGATTTCGTTGACGGGAATCACCATCTCCGTGCCCGGAATACGCACCTGCATGTGCACGAAGTCGCCGATCCGGCCGGTCGTTTCGAGGCCGACGCAGAACGTGTTCCATTCGCCGTAGCGCGGGAAGTCGGTCAGCACGTCCCAGACGACGGCAGCGGGGGCGTCGATTGCGACGGTGATCGAGGTGACGAGATTGGCTGGTTTGGTCATGGCGAGTATCGGGTGAGATTGAGGATGAGGACGGGCGCGCGGGCACGTCCGTCCGGGCGCGTGCCGCGGTGGACGGAACGGTCCCGCACGGTCGCAGCCGGGCGCTGCGGGTGCGACACGCGAGGCCGGTTAGCGGCCGGTGCATTCCGCACAGCGCGGCGCGGCGAACCCGACATCGAGCGTAGGCCGGCACATGCGGCGAAGAATCGTCGGAATGGACTAAGGCGTTTCACCGGTCCGGCACTCCGGCGGTGCTGCCGATGCACCGCGCACGAGCCGGCGGCGCATGCGATTCGAGCGATCGACATCCCGCGACCCGGCCGCGACAATACGGGTTACTGTTCAGTTTCCTGCCCCGAGGTGCCCGTGCCAGCCCAGTCGTCAGTTGCTCCCGCCGTCGTGTGGTTCCGCGACGATCTGCGCGTGACCGACCAGCCCGCGCTGACGCGCGCGGTCGCATCGGGCCGGCCGCTCGTATGCGTGTATGTCGACGACACGGGTGAGGGTGCGGGGCGCGCGCTCGGTGGTGCCGCGCGCTGGTGGCTGCACGGATCGCTCGTGGCACTCGACGCCGCGCTTGCGCGTCATGGCGGCCGCCTGCTGCTGTTGCGCGGTGACGCGCGGCGCGAGATCGACCGCATCGTGCACGACACGGGCGCGGCGGCCGTCTACTGGAACCGCCGCTATGCGCAGCCGCAGCGCGATGCCGATGCGGCGTTGAAGGCGTCGCTGAAGGCGCGTGGCCTCGAGGTCGACAGCAGCAACGGCAGCCTGCTGAACGAACCGTGGGAAGTGCTGACGGGCGCCGGCACGCCGTTCCAGGTGTTCACCGCGTACTGGCGCGCGGTGCGGCGCGATCGCACGGTGGCCGCGCCGCTGCCGGAGCCGGCTCGGATCGCGTTTCATCCGTGGCCGGCCGGTGTGCGCGAACGCGCGCTGGCGCTCGACGCGCTCGCGCTGCGCCCGCTCGCGCCGGACTGGGCGGGCGGTCTGCGCGATGCGTGGCCGGCACCCGACGAAGCCGGCGCGCACGCGCGGCTCGACGCGTTCCCGGTCGAGTCGCTGGCGGACTACGCCGACATGCGCGATCGACCCGACCAGCTCGCGACGAGCCGGCTGTCGGCGTTCCTGCACTTCGGCAACGTGTCGCCGCGACAGGTGTGGCATGCGGTGCAGGGTGCCGCACAGGCGGGCGGGGCGGCCTGCGCGGCCGGCGCCGAGAAATACCTGAGCGAGCTCGGCTGGCGCGAATTCAGCCACGTGCTGCTGTATCACTTCCCGGCGCTCGCGACCGACAACTTCCGCGCGCAGTTCGACGCGATGCCGTGGCGCGACGATCCCGCCGCGCTGCGCGCGTGGCAGCGCGGGCTGACCGGCTATCCGCTCGTCGATGCGGGAATGCGCGAGCTGTGGGCGACCGGCTGGATGCACAACCGCGTGCGGATGGTCGTTGCGTCATTCCTCGTCAAGCATCTGCTGATCGACTGGCGGGCGGGCGAGCGCTGGTTCTACGACACGCTCGTCGATGCGGACGCCGCGAACAACCCGGCGAACTGGCAATGGGTGGCCGGCTGCGGTGCCGACGCCGCGCCGTATTTCCGCATCTTCAATCCGGTGACGCAGGGCCGGAAGTTCGACCCGCAGGGCGCGTACGTGCGCCGCTGGGTGCCGGAACTCGCGGGCCTCGACGCGGCCGCGATCCATGCACCCTGGGAAGCGTCGCCGGTGGAACTTGCGGCGGCCGGCGTGCGGCTCGACGTCGATTATCCGGCGCCGATCGTCGATCACGACGGCGCGCGCCGTCGTGCGCTCGATGCGCTGGCCACGCTGCCGAAGCGTCACTAGGCGTCGCTCGGCGCCGTCGGCCATTCGCGTGCGGCGCGGCTTGCCGCGTCAGTCGCAGAACGCCGCATGTTCGAGCAGCGCGAGCGCGATGCCCGAATCGAAGTAGGCCGCGCCGCACCACGCGACGAACGCGAGCACGCCGGCGGCCAGTGCGGCACGGATCACGCCCATGCGGCCTTGCCCGACGCCGGACGCGCGATGCGCGCGTCGTCGATCGGCAGGTGCAGCAGCGCGGCCAGCACGCCGAGCGCGATCGAGCCGATCCACAGCGGCTGGTACGAATGCGTCGCGTCGTATACGAGCGCACCGAGCCACACGCCGAAGAAGCTGCCGAGCTGGTGCCCGAAGAACACGAAGCCGAACAGCGTCGCGATGTAGCGCACGCCGAACACCTGCGAGATCACGCCGTTGGTCAGCGGCACGGTGCCGAGCCACGTGAAGCCCATCACGGCCGCGAACACGTAGACGCTCGCGGGCGACAACGGTGCCGCAACGAATGCGGCCATCGCCAGCGCGCGCACGAGATACAGCACGGACAGTACGTACTTGCGCCGCAGCAGGCCGCCGAGATGGCCGCACGCGTAGGTGCCGGCCACGTTGGTCAGCGCGATCAGCGCGAGCGCGACGCTGGCGTGGCGCGCCGGCAGGCCGTGATCGACCAGGTAGGCGGGCAGGTGGGTCGCGATGAACGCGAGCTGGAACCCGCATGCGAAGAACCCCGCGTTCAGCAGCCAGAAGCCACGGTGCGCAAACGCTTCGCGCACCGCCGCGCCGATCGACTGGTCGGGGCCGTCCGCACGGCTCGCGGCCTGCGCGGGCCGGTCGCGCACCAGCATGGCGAGCGGCGCGAGCAGCGCGGCGACGAGGGCGAGCGCGACGAATGCATGCTGCCAGCCGATGCCGCCGATCAGGACCTGCGCGACCGGCACCATGCAGAACTGGCCGAGCCCGCCGATCGCGCCCGCGACGCCGAGCGCCCAGCCGCGCCGGTCGGGCGGAAACAGGCGGCTCAGCGCGCCGTAGATCGACGCGAAGGCCGACCCCGACAACGCGATGCCGATCACGAGTCCCGCGCCGACCGTGAACACACCGGCCGACCCCGCCAGCGCCATCGTGACGAGACCGGCCGCATACAGCAGCATGCCGGCGACGATCACGCGCACCGACCCGAAGCGGTCGGCGATCATCCCGGTGAACGGCTGCGCGATGCCCCAGATCAGGTTCTGCAGCGCGAGCGCGAGGCCGAACGCTTCGCGCGACCAGCCGTGGTCGAGCGTGACGGGCGCGAGGAACAACCCCTGCACGTGGCGGATGCCGAGCGCGACGCCCATGATCAGGCCGCCTGCGAGCACCGGCAGCCAGCGGCGCCGGGCGTCTTGTTCGATCGGGGTCATGCGTGTCTCCGGATGAATGCGTGCGGCGCGACGGCCGCTTTCGATTCGATTAGACGATCCGGTGCCGGTGTCGCTCAAGCGATCATTCGGTCGGGTTCGCATGCGTGCGGGGAATGCGAGGCGATTCGGATGCGAGGCGGGGGAGGGGCGCGGTGCGGGCGGGGCACGTGAAGCCTTGCGGCGCATGCAGCCGGCGTGGCACGCGACGATGCGACGGAGCCCCGGCGCGTCAGTGCATCGCCCGTGGCGGGGCGATCCGTTGTGCAATGCTGCGACTGCGCCGCCATCGGTTCGACGCGGAAACCCGCTCGCGGCTAGCGTTGCGTCGCGTCGTAAGCGTGCATTGCCGCATCGCACTCGGCCGCTTCCGCGAGAATCCAGTCGCGCACGTCGGCGACTTCGCGGCGCGGTGCCGGATCGTGCCGGAACAGCCAGTAGCCGTACGCATCCGACAATGCCTGGGAGTGCGGGCCGAGCACCGCGAGCCGGCCGTCGGCGAGCATTGGCGCGACGAGCGCGAGCCGTCCGAGCGCGACGCCCCGGCCGGCGATCGCGGCGTGGATCACCTGGTCGTACTGGTTGAAGCGCAGCATGCCCTTCGGGTGCGCGTCGCCGAGCCCGGCCGCATGCAGGTGCGCACGCCACTGCAGCTGCGGTTGCGGCGGCCCGTCGAATTCGAGCAGCACGTGGTTCGCGATCGCGGCCGCGTCGGTGACGGGCCGGGTGGCCAGCGCGGGGTGCGCGACCGGCACCACGATCTCGTCGAACAGGCGCACCGCGCCGGCCGGCGCGCGCTCGCGCGGGCAATAGCGGATCCCGAGGTCGATGCCTTCGGCGCGCAAATCGAGTACCTTGTCGTTCGCGGCCACGCGCAAGTCGATGTCGGGCAGGCGCGCCTGCAGGCGCCCGAGGCGCGGCAGCAGCCACAGCGCGGTGACGCCGATGCTCGCCGTGATCGTGACGGGCTGGCGCTCGCGCGCGGCGGCGAGCGACGCGACGGTGTCCTGCAGGCTGAGCAGCGCCGCATCCGCGGCGCGAAACAGCCGCTCGCCCGCCGGCGTGAACGCGATCTTCCGATAGCCGCGCTGCAGCAATGCGACGCCGAGATGGGCTTCGAGGGCATGCACCTGGCGGCTGACCGCCGACTGCGTGACGCACAGGTCCTGCGCGGCGAGCGTGATGCTCATGCGGCGGCCGACGGCGACGAAGCCGCGCACGAGGTCCAGCGACGGGAGACGGACGAGCGGCGTTGACATGCGTAGGGCTCATGCGAACGGAGCAGCAAGATTGGTTGAGAACGCCGGGCGCGTCAAGTTCAATGGAGGCTGGCGCGATCGGGCGGGCGACGGGTCTGCGGGGTCATGTGGCGCCGCACAGGAGACAGGATGACGATTTCGAACGAAGCCGGCGGGGCAGCGCGCGCGGCCGAGCGAGCGGCGGATGCGTTGCCGCCGGAATCCGTGACGCTGGCCGCGGCCGACGGGTACGTGCTGCGCGGATACGTGTGGCGGCATCGCGGCGGCGGCGCTCTGCGGCCCGTGACGGTCGTCAATTGCGCGACGTCGGTGCGCTGCGACTATTACTTCCGCTTCGCGGCGTGGCTCTTCGCGCAAGGGCGCGACGTGCTCGTCTACGACTATCGCGGGATTGGCGGGTCGCGCCCCGCGCAACTCGCGAAGCTGCGCGCGAACTGGCTCGACTGGGGGCGGCTCGATTGCGAGGCCGCGCTGCAGTATGCGCGCGACGCATTTCCGGGCCAGCCGCTCGACGTCGTCGCGCACAGCATCGGCGGGTGCGTGCTCGGGCTCGCGGCGTCGAACGCCTACGTGCGTCACGCGGTGACCGTCGGCGCGCAGTATGCATACTGGCGCGACTATCGGCCGGACGAGCGGCGGCGCATGTGGTGGAAGTGGCACGTCGCGATGCCGGCGCTCGCGGCCGTGTTCGGCTATGTGCCCGCGAAACGGCTCGGCTGGATGGAAGACACGCCGCGCGGCGTCGCGCTGTCGTGGGTGCGCTCGCAACCGCGCTTCGAGGATGCCTACACGCAGGGTCTGCTCGCCGAAACCGCGGCGAGCCGCGCCGCGTTGCCGGCCCGCTTCGCGCGGCTGTCGGCGCCGATGCTCGCAATCGGGCTCGACGACGACGGGTTCGGCACGGTCGACGCGATCGAACGGCTGGTCGGCTATTACACGGGCAGCGACGTCACGCACCTGAGGATCGCGCCGGGCGACATTGGCGTCGACGAGATCGGCCATTTCGCTTTTTTCCACAGCCGCTTCACCGACACGCTGTGGCCCGTCGCGCTGTACTGGCTGCAGCACGGCGCGCTGCCGGCCGATGCGCCGGGCCGCGTCCACGCGCGCCATCCGGCGCAGCGCGCGCGGTTCGCCGGAAGCGGCGTGCCGGGTGCGCTTGCGCACGGGTGACGGCGCCCGCACGCGCGGTCAGGCCGCTGCTTCGATGAAGCGGCCATGAAGCGGCCATGAAGCGGCCGCGCCGGCTGCCGCCGCTGACGGTCCCGGTCGCGGCGCCTCGATCTGCGCTCGCCGCGATCGATTAACATCGGACGTTTGATTCGACTGGCTCCTGCGTACCGATGTCCATTCCGCCCGATTCCGGGATTCCCGACGACCTGTGCCGCGCGTGGCACGTGCACCTGCTCGATGTGCCGCCTGCCGCGTCGCGTGCCGGCGTGCAGGTCGCGCGCATCGATTTCGACTGGCGCGTGTCGCTCGCGTCGCCCGCCTATGCGGCCCTGAGCGACGCCGAGCGTGCGCGTGCCGCGCGCTATTTTCGACACGAGGATGCGGTGCGCAGCGCCGCGACGCGCGTCGCGCTGCGCGACGTGCTCGGCGCGGCGCTCGGTGTTGCGCCGCGGGACATCGAGATCGTCGTCGACGCATCGGGGCGGCCGTCGCTGGATCCCGCGCATCGCGCATCGCTCGATTTCAACGTGTCGCACGCGGGCGATCACGCGCTCATCGCATGGGCGGGCGCAGGGCGCGTCGGCGTCGATATCGAAAGCTGCAACCGCACGACCGACTGGCGTGCGCTGACTGCCGAAGTGTGCGCGGCCACCGAGGCCGCGTATCTCGACGGCCTGCCGCCCGCCGCGCGTGCCGGCGCGTTCATGCGCGTGTGGTCCGCGAAGGAGGCGCTGCTGAAGGCGCTCGGCACGGGCATCGTCGGCGGGCTGCGCGCGTTCGCGGTCGTGCCGCCGCGCGATGCGGCGACGCCCGCGACGACGATCGTCGAGCCGACCGCGCCGGCCGCCGGCGTGGCCGCGTTCGACGCGAGCTGGCTCGATGCGGCGCCCGGCTACGCGGCCTGCGTCGCGTGGACGCGCTGAGCGTGTTTCAGCGCGCGCCGCTCACTCGAGCGGCGCGTCGTTCGGCGCCGCGTAGCGCGCCTTGATCACGTCGCTCATCGGGAAGTCGAACGCAAGCCCCTTCGTCGGCACCGGCTTCATGAACCACTTGTCGTACAGCGCATGGATCTCGCCGGGTGCGTTGATTCATATGTTGCCTAAAACAAAATAATTGAAACATATGTTAATTGCGCGACCCGCCGGGCCGATCCGGCGGGCCGCGCCGGACATCAGGGAAACTCCCGAGTCGAAATCATGAAAAACGGGTTGTCTAGACAAGTTCGGATGGCTACACTGCAATCCATTCCGAACTTGTCTAGACAGGATTGCTCACATGATTACGTTGACCCCCGGCCACCTGACCCTCCCGCAACTGCGCCAGATCGCTCGCGAATCCGTGCAGCTCAAGCTCGACCCGGCGAGCTTCGCGAAGATCGACGCCGGCGCGAAGGCCGTCGCCGACATCGCTGCAAAGGGCGAGCCGGCCTACGGCATCAACACGGGCTTCGGTCGCCTGGCCAGCACGCACATCCCGCACGACCAGCTTGAGCTGCTGCAGAAGAACCTGGTGCTGTCGCATGCGGTCGGCGTCGGCGAGCCGATGGCGCGCTCGTCGGTGCGCCTGCTGATGGCACTGAAGCTGTCGAGCCTCGGCCGCGGCCACTCGGGCATCCGCCGCGAGGTGATGGATGCGCTGATCACGCTGTTCAACGCGGACGTGCTGCCGCTGATCCCGGTGAAGGGCTCGGTCGGCGCATCGGGCGACCTCGCGCCGCTCGCGCACATGTCGGCCGTGCTGCTCGGCGTCGGTGAAGTGTTCATCCGCGGCGAGCGCGCGAGCGCGCTCGACGGTCTGCGCGTCGCGGGCCTCGCGCCGCTCACGCTGCAGGCGAAGGAAGGCCTGGCGCTGCTGAACGGCACGCAGGCATCGACGGCGCTGGCGCTCGACAACATGTTCGCGATCGAAGACCTGTACCGCACCGCGCTCGTCGCGGGTGCGCTGTCGGTCGATGCGGCAGCCGGCTCGGTGAAGCCGTTCGACGCCCGCATCCATGAACTGCGCGGCCATCAGGGCCAGATGGACGCGGCCGCGTCGTACCGCGACCTGCTCGAAGGCTCGCCGATCAACCAGTCGCACCGCGACTGCGACAAGGTGCAGGATCCGTACAGCCTGCGCTGCCAGCCGCAGGTGATGGGCGCGTGCCTGGACCAGATGCGCCATGCCGCCGCCGTGCTGCTGGTCGAAGCAAACGCCGTGTCGGACAACCCGCTGATCTTCCCGGATACCGGCGAAGTGCTGTCGGGCGGCAACTTCCACGCCGAACCCGTCGCATTCGCGGCCGACAACCTCGCGCTCGCCGCAGCGGAAATCGGCGCGCTGGCCGAACGCCGCATCGCACTGCTGATCGACGCGACGCTGTCGGGCCTGCCCCCGTTCCTCGTGAAGGACGGCGGCGTGAACTCGGGCTTCATGATCGCCCACGTGACGGCTGCCGCACTGGCGTCGGAAAACAAGACGCTTGCGCACCCGGCATCGGTCGACTCGCTGCCGACTTCGGCGAACCAGGAAGACCACGTGTCGATGGCGACGTTCGCCGCACGCAAGCTCGCCGACATCGCGGACAACACGAAGCACATCCTCGCGATCGAACTGCTGGCCGCGGCACAGGGCGTCGACCTGCGCGCGCCGTACCACACGAGCCCGAAGCTCGCGCCCGTGATGGAAACGATCCGCGGCAAGGTTGCGCACTACGAGCTCGACCACTACTTCGCGCCGGACATCGCCGTGATCGCGAAGCTCGTCGGAGAGCGCGCGTTCGCGAAGGTCGCGCCGTTCTCGTTCGCATCGGAACAGTAAGCCCATGAGCGCGCCGGTCTACCAGGAGATCAAGGATTTCATCCTGGGCCGCATTCATGCCGGCGAGTGGGCGGAGGGCGACCAAGTGCCCTCCGAGAACGAACTGGCCCGCGAGTTCAAGGTCGCGCGCATGACCGTCAACCGCGCGTTGCGCGAGTTGACGGCCGAGCAGGTGCTGACGCGCATGAAGGGCGCCGGCACCTACGTCGCGCGGCCGAAGTACGAGTCGACGCTCGTCGCGATCCGCAGCATCTCGGAAGAGGTCGACGCCCGCGGGCATGCGTATCGCGCCAGCGTGCTCGGCCTCGAGACGATCCGCGCCGACGAGGCGCTCGCCGACGAGATGCAGATGGCCGTGCGCGCGAAGCTGTTTTATTCGCAGGTGTTGCACTTCGAGAATGACGAACCCGTCCAGCTCGAAGAACGGTGGGTGAATCCGGCGGTCGCGCCGGATTATGCGGAGCAGGACTTCACGAACACGACGCCGAACCTGTACCTGATGCGCGCGGCACCGCTGCAGCGCGTCGAGTACCGGATCGAAGCGGCGGCTCCGGCGCCCGAGCGGCGCGAGCAGCTGCGGATGGACGACGTCGAGCCGTGTCTGGTTTTACATCGGCGCACCTGGTCGCAGGGCGTCGTCGCCTCGGTGGCGAATCTGTGGCACCCCGGCAGCCGTTATCGCTTCACCGGGCATTTCTGATTCCTATTGATATTCACTTTCCCTCGGGAGCTGTCGTCATGAACCATCCGAAACACATCGATCCCCGTCTCGATCCGACGCGCACGATCCGCGCACCGCGCGGCAGCGAGAAGGTCTGCAAGACCTGGCTGGCCGAAGCGGCCTACCGGATGATCCAGAACAACCTGGATCCGGAAGTCGCCGAGCATCCGCATGCGCTCGTCGTGTACGGCGGCATCGGCCGTGCGGCGCGCAACTGGGAATGCTACGACCAGATCCTCGCGTCGCTGAAGGATCTCGAGGAAAACGAAACGCTGCTGATCCAGTCGGGCAAGCCGGTCGGCGTGTTCCGCACGCACAAGGATGCGCCGCGCGTGCTGCTCGCGAACTCGAACCTCGTGCCGCACTGGGCGAACTGGGACCACTTCCACGAGCTCGACCGCAAGGGCCTGATGATGTACGGCCAGATGACGGCCGGCAGCTGGATCTACATCGGCAGCCAGGGCATCGTGCAGGGCACCTATGAAACGTTCTTCTCGGTCGCGAACCAGCACTTCAACGGCGATCCGTCGGGCCGCTGGATCCTGACGGGCGGTCTGGGCGGCATGGGCGGCGCGCAGCCGCTGGCCGCGACGATGGCCGGCTTCTCGATGATCGCGGTCGAATGCGACGAGACGCGCATCGACTTCCGCCTGAAGACGCGTTACGTCGACAAGAAGGCGACGACGCTCGACGAAGCGCTCGGCATGATCGAGGAAGCGAAGCGCACCGGCAAGCCGGTGTCGATCGGCCTGCTCGGCAACGCGGCCGACGTGTTCCCGGAACTCGTCAAGCGCGGCATCACGCCGGATTGCGTGACCGACCAGACGAGCGCGCACGACCCGATCAACGGCTACCTGCCGCAAGGCTGGACCGTCGCGCAATGGCGCGAGGCGCAGAAGGTCGATCCGCAGAGCATCGTGAAGGTCGCGAAGCAGTCGATGGCCGTGCAGGTGCAGGCGATGCTGGATCTGCAGGAACGTGGCGCGGCGACGCTCGACTACGGCAACAACATCCGCCAGATGGCGCTGGAAATGGGCGTCGAGAACGCGTTCGACTTCCCGGGCTTCGTGCCGGCGTACATCCGCCCGCTGTTCTGCGAAGGCAAGGGTCCGTTCCGCTGGGTCGCGCTGTCGGGCGATCCGGAAGACATCTACAAGACCGACCAGAAGGTGAAGGAGCTGATCCCCGACGATCCGCACCTGCACAACTGGCTCGACATGGCACGTGAGCGCATCGCGTTCCAGGGCCTGCCGGCACGGATCTGCTGGGTCGGCGTGAAGGATCGCTATCGCCTCGGCCAGGCGTTCAACGAGATGGTAAAGAACGGTGAACTGAAGGCCCCGATCGTGATCGGCCGCGACCACCTCGACACGGGTTCGGTCGCGAGCCCGAACCGCGAGACGGAATCGATGAAGGACGGCTCGGACGCCGTGAGCGACTGGCCGCTGCTGAACGCGCTGCTGAACACCGCGGGCGGCGCATCGTGGGTGTCGCTGCACCACGGCGGCGGTGTCGGCATGGGCTTCTCGCAGCACTCGGGCGTCGTGATCGTCGCCGACGGCACCGCCGACGCGCACGAGCGTCTCGGCCGCGTGCTGCTGAACGATCCGGCGACGGGCGTGATGCGCCATGCGGATGCCGGCTACGAACTCGCGCAGCAGACGGCCCGCGAAGCCGGCCTGAAGCTGCCGATGCTCGGCCGCTGAGCATGACGGCGCTCGACCAGGCGCCGGTGAGCGCGACGCTGGCCGCCGCGATGATCCGCTCGGCGGATCTCGTCGCGTCGCCGTGGAAGAACGGCGGCGGCGTGACGCGCGAAATCGGCGCGTTCCCGCCGGGCGCCGCGCTCGATACGTTCGCATGGCGCGTGAGCGTCGCGGACGTCGGCGCGGCCGGGCCGTTCTCGCGTTTCGACGGCATCGACCGCACGCTCGTGCTGCTGTCCGGCGCGGGCATGACGCTCGCGGAAGCGGGCGGGGCGAAGCACGTGCTCGACGTGCCGCTCGCCCGTGCGGATTTCGCTGGCGAGACGGCGATCGACGCGACGCTGCATGACGGCGCGACGCGCGACTTCAACCTGATGACGCGCCGTTCGGCCGCGCGCGGGACCGTCGACGTGTGGCCCGAAGGCACGCACCGCGTCGAGCGCGCCGATACCGTGCTGCTGTTCTGCGCGACCGGCGCGGTCGGCATCGAGATCGACGGCGCGCACTACGCGCTGCAGGAAATGGACACGCTGCGGCTCGACGGGCCGCAGCGTGCGTTTGACGTCGTCGTGAGCGGAGGCGGCGCGCTGCTCGCCGTGTCGCTCACCGTCGGCGAACGAGACTGAACGCATGAAACCGACTGTCTGGCATCACCTGAGGCTGTGTCCGCACGGCCATCCCGACGAAACGATCGACGACGCGGCGATCGCCGTCGACGAAACCGGCACGATCGTGTGGCTGGGCGCATTTTCCGCGCTACCGGACGGTTACGCCCACTGGCAGCGGGAAGACCTGCACGGCGCGTGGGTGACGCCGGGCCTCGTCGACTGCCACACGCACCTCGTGTACGGCGGCACGCGCGCCGACGAGTTCGCGCAGCGCCTCGCCGGCGTCAGCTACGAGGAAATCGCGCGGCAGGGCGGCGGGATCGTGTCGACGGTGCGCGCGACGCGCGCGGCCGACGAGACGACGCTGTTCGTGCAGGCCGCCGCACGCCTGCAGCCGCTGCTCGCCGAAGGCGTGAGCGCGATCGAGATCAAGTCGGGCTACGGGCTCGACCTCGCGAGCGAACGCAAGATGCTGCGCGTCGCGCGCCAACTCGGCGAGCGCTTCCCGGTCACGGTCTACACGACGTTCCTCGGCGCGCACGCGCTGCCGCCGGAATATGCGGGCCGCGCGGACGAATACATCGACGAAGTCTGCGAACGCATGCTGCCGGCGCTGGCCGACGAAGGCCTCGTCGACGCGGTCGACGTGTTCTGCGAGCGCATCGGCTTTTCGCTCGCGCAGACCGAGCGCGTGTTCGAGGCCGCGACGCGGCGCGGCCTGCCGGTGAAGCTGCACGCGGAGCAGTTGTCGAACGCGGGCGGCACCGCGCTTGCCGCGCGGTATCGCGCGTTGTCCGCCGACCACCTCGAATTTCTCGACGAAGCCGGCATCGAGGCGATGAAGGCGGCCGGCACGGTCGCCGTGCTGCTGCCCGGCGCGTACTACTTCATTCGCGAAACGCAGTTGCCGCCCATCGAGCTCCTGCGCAAGCACGGCGTGCCGATCGCGCTCGCGACCGATCACAACCCGGGCACGTCGCCGCTCGAATCGCTGCTGCTGACGCTGAACATGGGCTGCACGCTGTTCCGGATGACGGTGCCCGAGGTGCTGCAGGGCGTGACGCGCCATGCGGCCGCGGCGCTCGGCCGTGCAGATCGTCACGGCGCGCTCGAGATCGGGCGCCAAGCCGACTTCGCGGTCTGGTCGGTCGGTTCGCTGTCGGAGCTCGCTTACTGGATCGGCCGGCCGCTGTGCGAACAGGTCGTGCGCGGCGGGGCGACGGTGTTTCGCCGGATGAACGGCTAGCCTTGCAACAGACGAGACACACCATGACCGAAATGACGCTGTTCGCGGACCATGCCTATCTGCCCGATGGCTGGCGCCGCAACGTGCTGCTGCGCTGGGACGCGGCCGGCACGCTGACCGACGTGACGCCCGACACCGACGCGCCGGCAGGCGTCGCGCGCGCGGCCGGGCCCGTGCTGCCCGGCATGCCGAACCTGCATTCGCACGCGTTCCAGCGCGCGATGGCGGGGCTCACCGAATACCGCGCGAATCCCGCCGACAGCTTCTGGAGCTGGCGCGACCTGATGTACCGCTTCGCGCTGAAGATCACGCCCGACGCGCTCGCCGCGATCGCGCGCTGGCTGTACGTCGAGATGCTGAAATGCGGCTACACATCGGTGTGCGAATTCCACTACGTGCATCACACGCAGGACGGCTCGCGTTATCCGCAGATCGCGGAACTCGGCACGCGCGTGATCGACGCGGCGCGCTCGGCCGGCATCGGCATCACGATGCTGCCCGTGTCGTACCAGTTCGCCGGCTTCGGCAACAAGCCGCCGCGCGACGACCAGCGCCGCTTCATCAACACGCCGGACGGCCTGCTCGAACTGCTCGACTCGATGCGGCGCGTCGCGCCCGAGCACGGCGGGCTGCGCTACGGCGTTGCGCCGCACTCGCTGCGCGCGGTGTCCGAAAGCGGGTTGCGCGTGCTGCTCGAAGGCCTGCCCAACGACGCGCCGGTGCATATCCACATCGCCGAGCAGACGGCCGAAGTCGACGATTGCGTGCGTGCCTACGGCGCACGCCCCGTGCAATGGCTGCTCGATCGCTTCGACGTCGATGCGCGCTGGTGCCTCGTGCACGCGACGCACGTGGATGCGGCCGAGACGGCCGCGCTCGCGAAGCGTCGCGCGGTGGCAGGCCTCTGCCTGACCACCGAGGCGAACCTCGGCGACGGCGTGTTCCCGGCCGTCGACTATCTCGCGCAGGGCGGGGTGATCGGCGTCGGCTCGGACAGCCACGCATCGGTCGACTGGCGCTCGGAGCTGCGCCTGCTCGAATACGGGCAGCGGCTCGTGCATCGCGCGCGCAACGTGCTCGCGAGCGACACGCAGGCCCATGTCGCCGATCGCCTCGTCGACGCATCGCTCGCGGGCGGCGCGCAGGCAAGCGGGCGGCGCATCGGTGCGCTGCGCGAAGGCTGCCGCGCCGACTGGCTCGTGCTCGATCCCGATCATCCGGCGATCGCCGAACACGGCAGCGCAGCCTGGCTGTCGGGCGCGGTGTTCGCCGAGCACGGCGACACGCCGGTGCTCGACGTCTACACCGGCGGCGAGTGCGTCGTGAGCGGCCGCCGCCATCGCGACGAAGCGCTTGCGTATGCCGACTATCGCGCCGCGCTGGCACAACTGCTGCGCTGACGCGCGGCACCCGGCGCACGCCGCGCGCGTGCGCCTGCAAGACTCTTACGGTGATGCGACATGACTGAACAACCGGCTGTATTCACGCTGAAGCAGGGCACGCTGCCGCTGCTGATCTCGATTCCGCACGCAGGCACCCACATCCCCGACGACATCGCCGCGACGATGACCCTCGACGCGCGCTTCGTCGACGATTGCGACTGGCACCTCGAACGGCTGTACGGGTTCGCCGCGACGCTCGGCGCATCGATTCTCGTGCCGTCGCACGCGCGCTACGTTGTCGACCTGAACCGTCCGCCCGACAACGAGAACCTGTACCCGGGGCAGGACACGACCGGGCTCGTGCCGGTCGACACGTTCGACAAGGCGCCGCTGTATCCGGCGAACGCGCAGCCCGGCAACGACGAGATCATGCGCCGCCGCGACCGTTACTGGCGCCCGTATCACGACGCGCTGCAAGGCGAGATCGCGCGCCTGAAGCGCGAGCACGACCGCGTGCTCGTGTGGGAAGCGCATTCGATCCGTTCGCACGTGCCGCGCTTCTTCGAAGGCCGGCTGCCCGACTTCAACTTCGGCACGTCGAGCGGTGCGAGCGCGGCGCCCGGCCTCGCCGAGGCGCTCGCCGCATGCGTGACCGCGCACGGCGGATATACGGCCGTCGCGAACGGGCGTTTCAAGGGCGGCTACATCACGCGTCACTACGGCGTGCCTGCCACCGGCGTCGAAGCCGTGCAGCTCGAACTGTCGCAGATCACCTACATGGAAGAGACGCGGCCGTACGCGTACGACGAAGCGCGCGCCGCGCGAATCGTGCCGCTGCTGCAGACGCTCGTCGAAACCGCACTCGCACACCGCTGATCGTTCGGTCCGCTGCGTGCGGCGGCGCGGCGATCGCGCGCGCCACGGCTTGCCGGCGTGCGGTGCGCACGCCGCCGCGGCGCACAAAAACGGCATCGACCCGGCTGGTCGATGCCGTTTTTTTTCGTCTGATCGATGCCGGGATCGACACCTGAAAATTTGACGCAATTTTTAGGTGATATAAGCTGAATGTCAGGAAGTCGTCACGCGCGCGCCGGCCGCGACGGCGTCGATCAGCGTCGCACCGCGCCGGAACCCGTTGCGAGACACCTTGCCGACGTGTCGCCGCGCGGCATTGCCGCCTTCGCTTCATCGCGACACGTGTCCTGTCTTCATCAGTCAGTCGAGTACGATCGTGAAAGCCGCCAGCCCATCGATACGCCGGACCCGAAGTCCGTCGGCGGGCGCGCCGCCTCAGGCCGGGCCAATCCGGCATGCTGATCGCGGCACGCGCGCCGCCCTCATACGCGAGCCTCGTTTCTTCGCTGTGTCCCGTAGCGGCCTGCGCCGCTTCAACCTCGTGACCGCGCACGTGTTCAGCGCGGTGCAGTGCGACGGCAGCGCTTCATTGTTGCCCTAGCGTCCTTTTCCGCTCTCGCATCGGATTGCCCCGCCTGCTGCCGCAACGTCAGCGCGGCATGATCTCGCATGGACGCTTACCGTGCCCGCACGGGCTTCCATCGTCCTGCGCGTCCGCACGCGTCGCGCGCATATCGCGGAGGCGCTCATGCGACCGCGCCCGATCGTAGCCGTCACCGCTGACCGCATGCTGCGCGGCGCCCAACCGAACCACACGGCCGGGGAGAAGTATCTCGTCGCGCTGGTCGACGGCGCCGGCGCGCTGGCCTTCGTGCTGCCCGCGCTGGGCGCGCGGCAACCGGCCGACGCGATCGTGGCGTCGATCGACGGGTTGCTGCTGACCGGCAGCTATTCGAACGTCGAGCCGCATCACTACGGCGGGCCGGCGAGTACGCCCGATACGCTGCACGACCCCGCGCGCGACGCGACCGCGCTGCCGCTGATCCGCGCGGCGATCGATGCGGGCGTGCCCGTGCTCGCGATCTGCCGCGGCATGCAGGAGCTGAACGTCGCGTATGGCGGCACGCTGCATCAGCGGCTGCACGCGAGCCCCGGCTTCCACGATCATCGCGAGCGCGACGGCGATCCGCTCGAGCGGCAGTACGGGCCCGCGCACCGCGTGCAGCTCGCGCCGGGCGGCCTGCTGCAGCGGGTCGCGCGCGGCGCGCACGACGCGATGGTCAATTCGCTGCACGACCAGGGCATCGCGCGGCTCGGCGCGGGGCTCGCGGTCGAAGCGAGCGCGCCCGACGGGCTGATCGAGGCCGTGAGCGTGCGCGGCGCGCGCGCGTTCGCGCTCGGCGTGCAGTGGCATCCCGAATGGCGTTTCGCGGAACAGCCGCTGTCGCGCGACATCTTCGCGGCATTCGGCGCGGCGTGCCGCGCGCGCATGACACACCGCATTCATGCGGCCGGCGGCACCATGCCGTCGCCGGCCGCATCCGACATCGACTGAACGAGGCCGATCATGCAACCCGAACTGAGCGAATTCCTGCGCCAGCACCGCATCACCGAAGTCGAGGCGATCATTCCCGACATGGCCGGCATCGCGCGCGGCAAGATCATTCCGCGCAACAAATTCGAATCCGGCGAATCGATGCGCCTGCCTCAGGCCGTGATGGTGCAGACCGTCACGGGCGACTATCCGGAGGACGGCACGCTGACCGGCGTGACCGATCCCGACATGGTGTGCGTGCCCGACCCGTCGACGATCTGCCTGATTCCGTGGGCCGTCGATCCGACCGCGCAGGTGATCCACGACTGCGTGCATTTCGACGGCTCGCCGGTCGAGATCTCGCCGCGCTACGTGCTGCGTCGCGTGCTCGATCTCTACAAGGCGAAGGGCTGGAAGCCGGTGGTCGCACCCGAGCTCGAGTTCTATCTGGTCGACATGAATGCCGATCCCGACCTGCCGCTGCGTCCGCCGGTCGGGCGCACGGGCCGTGCGGAGACGGGCCGGCAGTCGTATTCGATCGAGGCCGTCAACGAGTTCGATCCGCTGTTCGAGGATATCTACGAATACTGCGAAATGCAGGGCCTCGACATCGAGACGCTGATCCACGAGGTCGGCGCCGCGCAGATGGAGATCAACTTCGTGCACGGCGACGCGCTGTCGCTCGCCGACCAGGTGTTCCTGTTCAAGCGCACGGTGCGCGAGGCGGCGCTGCGCCACAACATGTACGCGACGTTCATGGCCAAGCCGATGGAAGGCGAGCCGGGTTCCGCGATGCACATCCACCAGAGTCTCGCCGATGCGCGTACCGGTCACAACCTGTTTGCCGAGGAAGGAGGTGTCGTGTCACCGATGTTCCACAGCTATCTCGCGGGGCTGCAGAAATACACGCCCGCGCTGATGCCGATCTTCGCGCCGTACATCAACTCGTATCGCCGGCTGTCGCGCTTCATGGCCGCGCCCATCAACGTGCAGTGGGGCTACGACAACCGCACGGTCGGCTTCCGCATCCCGCAGTCGACGCCGGTTGCGCGGCGCATCGAGAACCGCATCCCGGGCGTCGACTGCAACCCGTATCTCGCGTTCGCGGCGACGCTCGCGGCCGGTTATCTCGGCATGACGCAGAGTCTCGAGCCGACCGAGCCGCTCGTCAGCGACGGCTACGACCTGCCGTACGGACTGCCGCGCAACCTCGAGGAGGGCATCTCGCTGATGGCCGCATGCACGCCGCTCGCCGGCATTCTCGGCGACAAGTTCGTGAAGGCGTACCTGGCGCTGAAGGAAACCGAATACGAAGCGTTCTTCCGCGTGATCAGTTCGTGGGAACGTCGCCATCTTCTGCTGCACGTGTGAGCGTGCGGCATCGACTAGCGGAGGCAACATGACCGAACCCAACGAAGCCGTCGCCGCGCGGCCGACTGCCGAATACCGCGCGCTCGACGCCGCGCACCACATCCATCCGTTCTCGGACATGGGGGCGCTCAATCGCGCGGGCAGCCGCGTGATCGTGAAGGCCGACGGCGTCTACCTGTGGGACTCGGACGGCAACAAGATCATCGACGGG